>JBIIFQ010000126.1:0-3992 GCA_044237235.1 Rickettsiales bacterium | reverse complement strand
AAAACTTTCTGAAGCAAAAAAACCTTCGGTTCCTTCAAATGGGGCTGATTTAATTAATGATCAATCGCAACAACAAAATCAAGTTCAAAATTATGATATATTCTTAAATAATATATCTGAAAAATTGACCGATATTTCTAATGAAATCGCATTGAAAAATTCTGCTTCGAAAGATGAAATTGTTCAATTCGATGTTAGAAGAGAAAAAAATCTTGAATTCCTAGTGAATGAAGTTTCGGTTCGTGAAATCGTGGGTAAATTCTAATAATTTTTTCTAAGTGAAACTTGAAAAAGCTCTTAAAGAGGCGGTTGAAATTCTGCAAAAGAATTCAATCGCCTCTGCCATTTTAGACGCTAGAATTTTAATTCAATATGTCCTTTCTCTTTCAAGAGAAGATATAGTTTTCAAGGCTTTGCAGATTGATATTTCTGAAAATAATCAAAAAAAATATTTCGATTTAATTGATCGAAGAGCCAAAAAAATTCCCTTAACCCATTTAACAAATAATCGTGAATTTTTTGCCAATAATTTTTATGTCGATGAAAATGTTTTAGATCCGCGACCAGATTCAGAGGCTTTAATTGAAATGATAATTAAAAAATTTACCAAAAATTCTTCATTGAAGATTTGTGAAATTGGTTGTGGTTCGGGATGTTTGATAATTTCGCTTTTAAAGCATTTTGAAGATTGGTTAGGTCAAGCTGTTGATATATCTAACAAAGCCCTTTTAATCGCCGAAAAAAACGCCAATATTAATCAAGTTTCGAATCGAATAAATTTTTTAGAATCAGATCTTTTTAAAAATTTATCTAATGATAAAATTTTCGATATAATCATTTCTAATCCACCTTACATTCCAACCAATGATATTGAAAATTTACAAGATGAGGTTAGGCTTTACGAGCCCAGAATTGCTCTAGATGGTGGTTTAGATGGCTTAGATTTTTATCGCAAAATCGCTGAACAATCTCAAAAATTTTTAAAAAATAATGGTGATATTTTTTTAGAAATAGGATATAATCAATATCAAGATGTAAAAAATATTTTTGAAAATAATAATTTTAAATTTATCGATTTTCAACAAGATTTAAGTGGAATAATTCGTATTTTGCAATTTCAAAAAAACTAAAAATTATGCAGAATCTAAAAATTTTTAAGCAAATTTCGGCAATTAAAAACTTTGTAAATGAAGTTAAAAGTTTAAAGCAAAAAATTGCCTTTGTTCCTACGATGGGTTCACTTCACGATGGTCATCTAGCTTTAATAAAAAAAGCGAAAAAGAACGCCGATATTGTAATCGTAAGTATTTTTGTAAATAAAGCCCAATTTAATGATATAAAAGATTATGAGTTGTATCCGCAAAATTTAGAAAGCGATATAAAGATGCTCAAACAAGCAAATGTCGATGCTTTATTTTGCCCTTCCACTGCGGAAATTTACGATGAAGATTTTTCTTTTAAAATTATTCCAATTGCTATGATTGATTGCCTTTGCGCTAAGGATAGAGTAGGGCATTTTGATGGTGTTGCGTTAATAATTACCAAACTATTTAACATCGTTAATCCGCATTTTGCTTTTTTTGGCGAGAAAGATTTTCAACAATTTGCAATAATTAAAAAATTGGCAAAAGATTTAAATTTTGATATTGAAATATTCGGCGTTGAAACGATTAGAGAACCTTCAGGATTAGCGATGTCATCGCGCAATCAAAGACTCTCTGAATATGCTAAAATCAAGGCTTCAATGATTTATAAAATTCTGAATGAAATCAAAATTAATCCACAAATAATTGAAGAAAAAAAACGAGAATTATTGGCAAATGGTTTCGAAAAAATTGATTATCTTGAAATCAGAAATGAAGATAATCTTAAATTGAATATGAATTTATATTCTTCGCAAAAGCGTCGAATATTTATTGCGGTTTATTTAGAGGGAGTTAGGTTAATAGATAATTTATCATTATAATTTTAATTTTAATTTGATATAAAATGGTTTATATTATCATCAGTAATATCGGCATGGCAATTATGATGCTGTATGTTTATTTTCGTTATTCTCGTTTTAGAATTAACTCGACCAAAGAAATTAAAGATTTGCGAGCAAAACTTGATTCACAAACTACCGAATTAAGATCTTTTGATGCAAAATTATTAAGTTCAATAAAGGGTTATCAAGATAGGGTTGAGGGGCTCTTGATTGAAGTTGGAAAAGTTAGGCAAGAAAAGGAAAAAGAAATGGAATTGCGCGGTGATTTTGAAAAAAAATATGAAATATTAAATCAAAAAAATAAAGATTATGAATCGGTGCATAATGAGATAACAAATGCAATTTTGAATATCGTTAATGATAGCCATGAGACCGCTAAAAATCTAAGCAAAGATCTGTATGAAAAAATCAGCGATACCTATAAAAAAGATGCCAAAGAAAATCAAAATTTGATATCAAAAATTAATCAAAATGTTTCGGATTTTGTTTCAAAATTTAATTCAACGCAAAATCAAGTAATTAAAGAAAAAGAAGATTTTAGATTTCATGAATTATTTCAGCCAGCAAATAGTGAAGTTGCAAAAAATTTAATAGTCGAAGTCGTTAATTCAATTAAAAATAAAGGTTTTGTGGTTGGCGACAATATTTTTACACCAACGAATTTTGATGAACAAAAAGCTAAATTGATGTTGTGCGAAGTGGCTTTTATAAAAAATGACAAGCTTTTTATCCTTGATTTTAAAGGCACCAACTACATTTTTGAATATTTCGCTAGCAAAGCCAAAAATGATAAAATGGCGGAAGAAAATTTTAATATAAAATTTAAAAGATATTTAATGCTCCTAAGTAATCATAGATATAATGAGCTTATAAATCGGGTAATAACTTCTGAAAGAAATAATTATAGTTCTCATAAAATAGTAATTATTGTTCCAAGTAAAAATGAAATAAAATTATTAAAAGATTTGCAATATTATGAGAAGATGCAACAATTAAATTTCGACATTTATGATGTTGAGGATTTAAACAAAATTATATCTTAGATTATGACCATTTTACCGAAAATTTCTCAAAAATCTTCTTATAAAATTGAAGTCGAAGCCGGCAAAAAATATTCATGGTGCTCTTGTGGTTTATCCGCAAACCAGCCTTTTTGCGACGGGGCTCACAAGGCTCACAAAAATGCAGATGGAACTAGCATTATGAAATCTATTTCTTATATCGCCGAAGAAAATAAAACGGTTTATTTTTGCGGTTGTAAACACACGAAAAATGGCGTGTTTTGCGACGGTTCACATGCTTCTTTAAAAGATGCTTAATTCGGCAAAATAAAATGTCAAAATCATCCCAAAATTCACCAAAAAAAACTCGCAATATTACCCAATTATGGGCATTAATTCCTTATTTCAAACCCTATAAAAGAGAAGTAGTCTTTGCTTTACTGGCACTTTTGATAACGGCTTTAATGGTGTTATTTTTTGGTAAAGCCATAAAATATTTAATCGATTTTGGCTTCTCTCAGCGTGATCAATTTTCATTAAATTTAATCTTAATAATTTTTGTTTTGGCGGTGGCGATTATGTCGGTAGCAGGATATTACCGATCCTACTTAATCAATTCTGCATCGGAAAAAGTTATCGCCGATTTGCGAAAAAAAATATATGATCATGTGATTCGCGTTTCCGCCGAATTTTTTGAAATTACCAAAACTGGCGACGTGGTTTCTAGGCTTTCGGTTGACACTGCAATTCTTTACAATGTTTTAAGTAACACAATTTCATTTTTATTAAGAAATTTAATTTTGTTTTTAGGTGGAATGTTCTTTTTATTCATAACCAGTCCTAAGCTCAGCATAGTTTCTTTCTTGTTAATTTTTATCGCCACAATGCCGATTTTCGTTTTAGGAAGATTGGTCAAAAATTTGTCACATAAATCACAGGCCTCTTCATCCTTTGTTTCGTCGCATATTGAAGAGTCAGTAAATGGAATCAAAACCATTCAATCA
>JBIIFQ010000125.1:0-3995 GCA_044237235.1 Rickettsiales bacterium | reverse complement strand
TCGCTCGGAATAAATTCCAAAGAAGCGGTGCATTTAATTACCGAAGCCACAAAATTAGCCTATGTGGACCGCAACGAATATTTAGCGGACGCCAAAAATGTGCCGATCAAAGAAATGCTCGATAAAAATTATTTGCAAGCTCGTGCTAAAATTATTAACCCAAATCACGCTAATGAAAATGTGCGTCCGGGAGATTTTAAAACCGCTAAAAAAGTTATTTACAAAACCGTTGAAAAGCCTTCCACAACGCATTTATCGATCGTTGATAAATATGGCAATGCCGTTTCAATGACAAGTAGCATTGAATATCCCTTTGGTTCAACAATTGCGGTTGATGGCTTTATTTTAAATAATCAAATGACCGATTTTTCTTTTATACCAAAAATTAAAAATCAATTAGTAGCAAATCGCGTTGAACCTTTAAAACAACCAAGAAGTTCGATGTCACCAACTTTTGTTTTTGATCAAAAAAATAATTTAATTATGGTTTTAGGTTCACCGAACGGTCCAAGAATTATTCAACATGTATTAAAAACTTTGATTGCAACATTGGATTGGAACCTTGATGTTCAAGAAGCGGTCTCACTTCCGAATTTTATCGCTTTAAACAATTTAATCGAACTTGAAAAAGATCGAGATATAATTTATTTAAAAAAACCTTTGCAAAAATTAGGACATAAAGTAAAAATCACTAATATAACCAGCGCTATACAGGCAATAAAAATTGTCGATAAAAAGCTTTATGGTGCCGCCGACCCAAGAAGAAAAGGCGTCGCGATCGGTAATTAAAAATTATTTTTAAAATTTATGAAATTATTTATTTGTTTTTTATCATTACTTTCTTTCTCTGTCTCCGAAGGCTTCGCCAAGGAAATTGATTTAAATAATAAACTCAAAAACACCGAACTTAATACTAAAAAAGTTGATTCGCGTGAAGGAATTCAAGAAATCGATTTCAAAAAATTATTTTCCGATGCCGAAAATTATTTTAATTCAGCCAAAGCTTGGAAAAAATTAAAATGCTCACCGAAGAGCGGTTTTATTTGCACCAAACATGAATGTAAAAAACGCGAAATCAAATCTTTTTTAGTTTTAGACAAAGAAAATAAAATTATAAAAAGATGTGAAAAAGAAAATAATTGTGAAAGATTTAAAGCGCAATTTGATCAAACCGGAGTTTATTTCAACGTTCAAACCGCTGGCCCCGTTGGCACTTTGATTCGCGTTCTTGGCGATAGTCGTTTCAAAGAAATTTCAACCGTCGGGCTCGATGCTTACATCGCCAACGGCAATTGCGAAGTTATTCCACAAAGCCAATATAGCGAAGATGATGATGATAAAATCGAGGAATAATTAATGAATTATCAGCATTATTTTCACGCTGGAAATTTTGCTGATATTTTCAAGCATAGCATTTTATGTTTTTGCTTAGAAAAGCTTCACGAAAAACCCAATTCTTTCTTGGCAATCGACACTCATTCATCTTCGGCAAAATATTCAATTTTCGACGAAAAAATTGCCAAAACCAACGAATTTAACGAAGGCTTAAGAAAAATTTTAGACCACCATAATTTTCAAGAAATTTTACCGCAAAAATTTCTTGAAATTTTAGCAAAAATTAATGTTTGCGAAATTAAAGAATTGCCTTCTAAGCTCAAATATTACGCGGGTTCGCCATTAATTATAAAAAATTTTTTACGCCCTAACGATAAAGCAATTTTTGCTGAAAATAATCACCCAATTTTTCAAGAATTACGTAAAAATTTTGTTGGAAATAAAAAAATTTTATGCCTTCAAGAAAATGGTTTCGATCTTTTAAAATCAAAGCTCCCTCCCCTCGAAAAACGCGCCATTATTTTAATCGATCCGGCTTATGAAAAAAATCATAATTTAATTTCAAATGATTATCGCGACGCTTTAAATTCCTTGCAAGATGGGCATCGACGCTTTGCCAATGGAATTTACTTATTGTGGTATCCAATCATTGAAGGTGATGAAAAAAATTTAGAAAATTTTTATCACAAAATTAACGAATTAAAATTTGAAAAAATTACTCAAATTACTTTTGATATTGGTAAAGATTTAGACTCTCAAAGTAAAATGCATGCGTGCGGAATGTTTATTTTCAATATGCCGTGGCAGGTTGATGAAAAAATAAATTTATATTTTCCAAAAATTTTAGAGGCTTTAAAAAAATCGCCAAAAAGTTTTTTTTCGTTAAAAAATATTCGCTGAATTAATTAAAATTTAGATAACAAAATTTAATTAAGATCGAATTAATTTTATTTTAATTCCCAAATTCAATTTACTCCAAGCCTTGTCCGCCGTAAGCACGGGAATATTTTTATATTTAGCGAGAGCCAAGCACGCCCTGTCGCCCAAAGATAAACCATAATCTTTAGTAACGTTAATAAATGAACCTGCAATTATTGCTTGCTCAATATTAAAATCTTCAATGCAATCAAAAGTTTCTGTCAAAAATTTAATCATCTCATCTTGTTTTTGAGTTTTTTTAGACAAAAAAGACACGACTTCGCAAAAATTTACACTCGATACTACAGCTTGCTCGAGGTTTTTAGAAACAATTTCATGACCACTTTCCATTTTAAGCAAAGCCAATATTGCCGAAGAATCAAAAACTATTTTGGTCATTAAATCTCCTCTTTTCTACGCATTTCTATAAGCTTTTCAACAAAGCTTCCCGATTTATTTTTAAAAAGCTCTTGAAGCTTTTGTAAAGATTGTCGTGGACTATGAATTATTATTTCATTATCGGGCGAAAGCCTCAAAATCAGCTCGTCGCCGGATTTTATATTCAACTCTTTTCTGAAAATAGCGGGAATTATAATTCTGCCATTTTCGCTAACAATAACATTTTGTTCAATCATAATATTTGTGACCCTTAATGAAGTTTGTGACTTTTAATTTGAAAAAAGTCATATTTTATATAAAGTAACTTATTGAATAAAAAAGTCAATAGATAAAAATGAAGAAAATTTAAAATATTTGATTTTTTATTTTGTAGACTATAATATTTAACAAAATAAATGATAATTTTGTTCAAAAAATTAACAATAATTTAAATTATAATTATGATTAGCACAAATTATTCACCCTACAATCAGATCACTAAAAACGACATAAAGTCAAAAGATGCGTCGCAAAATACCCTTAAGGCGGAATCAAAAAATTCTCAACAAAATTTATCAAAAATTTCCACAACTAATTCACGCCCACAAATTCCTAACACTGGATCCGTAGTAAAGAAAGGATTATAAATTTTTAGAAAAAAATTCGATAAATATAATAATTATAAACCCAAATGGAGCAAGAATTCCCATCATCAAACCCCAATCAATCTTTTTAATTTTTTTTGAATTTGATTCGTCGCTAATTTTTATTTTTTCTTGATAATCAAACAAAATATTTGCCAAAACATAACCTTTAATTTGATCATCGCCATCAATTATATCCTCTTGCAACCAAGTATCCGGATATCTTCCGAGCGTTCCATAATCATTTGTTCTAAGACTTGAAATTAAAAAAATTATTCCTACAAAAAAACAAGTGCCCAAGAAAGTTAATGAAAAAAATATACTCTCTATTTATTTAACTGGTATTTTTGAAATTCCAAAAAGTCCAGCACAAATCGTGAGATAAACCGATAACAAGGAGAAAGTTTTTTTGTCCAAATCTTCCTTGGTTAGCAACGCATCTTTAAGTCTCAGCTCCGTCTGTCTAATCGCTTCCTCAAGAAGAGATAGATTGAAATTAACGATATTATTAATTTGATTTTTTGTAAGCATTAGTTGGGTTATTTTTTGTTTATTAAATCTAAATTTATTTAAATAACGACTTAACAATCAGCGAAGGCAGACCAATGATTGCGACAACGGTTGATGTCGCCAAAGCAATAACAACGGGGTTTGAAAGTCTATTTTGTGGTTCATTAATATGAATAAAATAATCTAAAGTAAAAATTCCAAAAAGCCAAA
>JBIIFQ010000010.1:0-14400 GCA_044237235.1 Rickettsiales bacterium | reverse complement strand
CTTCGATGCATGGAGGAGTAGTGAATGAGCCTTCATAAAAAAAACTTAAACTTGTTTCGTCGATAATTTTTGATAAGTCAAATTTATCTTCAATTTTATCTGATTTTAGAAAATTAATTAAATTTTTGAAATATAAATTTTCATTATTATTTTTTGTTGAAATTTCTAAAAAATAACTCACCGCCAACCATTGCTCATCTTCACTTTTATGATAAATTTGCATTTCTAAAGAATGAGGGCTTGAATCAAGCAAATGCTCGCTTGGATGATGAAATTCGACATATTTTAACCAATATTTTTTCTTACCGCGAAACACAAAATTTTTGCCGTAAAAATTAATTTTTTGATGATATTTTTCATTAATTTTTTCAATTTCGGCATTTGAATAATCAAACTTTAAATCATTTAAAATAAAATCTTTATTCATCGATAAATTTATATCAATCGGCGATTGATTATAACCAATTTTACAAAATTTATTTTTCTCAGAAATTGTTGCCCAATTTTGCGGAGAACCTTTGCCAGAGTATGACCAATCAGCCTTACAGCCAAATAAAAAAAAGACAAGTAACAGAGAAATTTTTTTCATATTTATGTCGTTTTATTTTTAATTTTTTACAAAATATTATTTTTTATATCGCAGTAATGCAACTTCGCTAAAAATAGCCTAAACTCAACTTAAAACTAAAAATTCATCGCGGATACGGCGATTTCCTCGCCGTGGAGCGATTCAACTCAAAGCTAAATTTGCTTTAGCAAATTTAATGCGTAGCAAATAACGTTTTCAATCTTAAATCAGGCGAGTGAATTTGAAGGCGAGTCTGCGTAAGCCTACTCTAAGGTAGGCGCGCAAAGACGAGACCTGAAAAATTTACTCGCATCATTTAAGAGTGGAAACGTTATTATAGGCTGCCGACATTGCCATAATCTACATCGCGATGATATTTGCGTTTCGTAAACGCCAAAATTAAACCAAAACAAATTGCCGTTGCCATCAATGACGAGCCACCATAACTTATAAATGGCAAAGTCATGCCTTTGGTCGGGAAAATGCTCAAACTAACCCCCGTATTCACAATAACTTGCATAGTAAATTGCATCATCAAACCGCACAAGGAAAGATAAACGAACAAATCTTCTTCCTCCATCGCTCTTTTAATAATTCGAGTAATTAAATATAAAAAAAGCAACAAAATAATCGAGCAAGAAACGATACCAAATTCCTCGCCGATCGCCGAAAAAATGAAGTCAGTGTGAACATCGGGAATAAATTTTTTAACCACTCCATTACCCGGACCTTTACCAAAAAACGAACCATTGACGAAGGCATCAATCGCTCTATCGGCTTGATAATTTTTCTGTTCCGCATCTAAAAATCTGTTAATGCGATCTTCGACGTGAGGCAAACCTAAGTAAGCTCCGACTCCACCGACAATTACGAAAAAAATTAAAGTGGCGATCAAGCCCCAAGGCAATCCGAATAAAAATAATTGCGTCATCCAAATTGCCGAATAAGAAATTGTCATGCCGAAATCGGGCTGAAGCACTAGAAGAGTAAGTAAAATTAACAATGATAAAAATGATATTCCATATTTAAATTGAGCTTTAGCGAAATAAAATTTTTGCAAACAATAAGCATTAAAAACTATAAAAAAAGTTTTGGCGAATTCCGAAGGCTGAATTGCCAAGCCTCCGAACGAAATCCAGCGCGTCGCTCCCTTAGTTTTTGCTCCAAAAAATAGCACCAAAACCAACAAAATAAATGCAACCGCCATGCCAATAATTGCAAAAACTTTAATTTTATCTCGATCTAAAAATGAAATCGAAACCAGCAAAATCAAGGCTACAAAAGCAAATACTAATTGTTTTTTTAAAAAGAAAAATTTTTCAACATCAATTCTTTTGGCGATTACAGGGCTAGAGCTTGCCGTCATTATCAAGCCAAATATTAATAATGTTAGAATTATTGAAAAATTTATTTTATCAATATCAATCCACCAGCGCTTAAAGTTATTCATATTACGGCGATCGAAAACGCCATAAGAATTTAAATTCCAATTTTCCATAAAATAATTTTTTTAATAAACATAGATTCTTTTTTAATATAGTTAATTTTAATTTGAAATTTTTTTATTTTTAATTATAAATTGAATTTAAATAAAATTATTTAAAAAATTCATGAAAAAATCATCTTCAAATCAAATGTGGGGAGGCAGATTTGCTGAAAAACCCGCCACTTTAATGCAACAAATTAATCAATCGATTACGTTTGATAAAAAACTTTATAAACAAGATATTACGGGCTCGATCGCTCACGCCAAAATGTTGGCAAAAGTTAAAATTATTTCCGCCAGCGAAAAAACGCAAATCGTCAATGGCTTAACCCAAATTCAACAAGAAATTGAAAGTGGAAAATTTAATTTCCAAATCGAACTTGAAGATATTCATCTAAATATTGAATCGCGACTCAAAGAAATTATTGGCGATGTAGCTGGAAAGCTTCACACTGCTCGCTCGAGAAATGATCAAGTTGCCGTCGATTTTCGTCTTTTTGTGCGTGAAAATATCGATGAAATTTTAGAATTAATTGATGATTTACAAAAAAATTTAGTAAAAAAATCCGCCGAAAATCTCGAGGTAATTATGCCCGGATTCACTCATCTTCAAGTCGCTCAACCCGTGCTTTTTTCGCATCATCTTTTAGCTTATTTCGAAATGTTTAAACGCGATGAATCAAGGCTCAAAGATTTACGCAAAAGAATGAATGAATGTCCTCTCGGCGCTTGCGCTTTGGCTGGCACTTCTTACCCGATTGATCGCCATTTTGTTGCTTCGGAATTGGGCTTCGACCGCCCTACTTCCAATTCGATGGATAGCGTTTCCGATCGTGATTTCGTCTTAGAATTTTTATTTTGTTTAAACACCGTCGCTAGCCATTTATCAAGGCTTTCTGAAGAAATTATTATTTGGATGAGTCGTGGATTTCAATTCATCAACCTTTCCGATCGCTTCACTTCGGGCAGTTCAATCATGCCTCAGAAAAAAAATCCCGATGGCGCAGAATTAATTCGTGGCAAAACTGGCAGAATTGCCGGCGCATTAATTAGTCTTTTAACCACAATGAAAGGCTTGACGCTTACTTATTCAAAGGATATGCAAGAAGATAAGGAGCCACTTTTTGACGCTCTCGATAGTTCTAAACTCACTTTAAAAGTGATGGCGGGCATGATTGACGACATGAAAATTAATCGTGATAAAATGTTGGCGATGGCTTCGAGCGATTATTCTTGCGCCACCGATTTAGCTGATTGGTTAGTGAAAAATCTTAAAATCCCATTTCGCCAAAGCCATCATATTACTGGCTCGATCGTCAAAATGGCGGAAGAAAAAAATTTACAACTTCACGAATTAAAGCTTGGTGATTTACAAAAAATTGAGAAAAAAATTAGCAAAGATATTTTTAATTTTCTTGATGTTAAAAGTTCAGTTAATTCAAGAGAAAGTTATGGCGGAACCTCACCAATAATGGTTAAAAAACAAATTATTGAAGCGCAAAAATATTTAAAAAAATAGATTATTATATCATTTCAATTTTTAAATTTTTTACAATTAATTTAAAGGTTGAGGGGTGATTCTAAGAATAATAATTTTACAAAAAATCATTAAAATTAAATTTAAAAAACATGTTTAAAAATTTTATCAAAATTATTTTTTGTCCAAAAATTTTTGCCAAGAATTTCAAAAATAAATGTAAATTTTTAATGATTTTTTTAGTGATTTTTGGAGTTTTTTCTTGCGGAAAAAAATCCCCCATCGAAAAACCCGATAATTATTCCAGCCCAGATTTCTCTAAGATTAGTGATGAGGGGTAAAGAGGTTGGATTTTACAAATCTCACTTCCCAATCTTTCTATTAATAAATAGTAACTCCACTCAATGCTGGAGATCCGATAATAGATTTATAATGACAATTATTTTTTGGAGATAATGATGGTGATTCTTCATCTCTTTTTTCTTCTCGAAATTTTCTAAGAACTTCAAGTCTTGCACTCAATACTTCTTTAAGATTTTCATTTGGAAGTTTAGAAACAGCTTCATAATCAAATGATGGTGGCCACGAAGATTGGGGTGAAAAAGAAGCTAACGGTGACGTAGATGATGAAAGTGTTGGTGATGAAGGAATAAATGATGATGTAGATGATGAAGTTGGTTTTGATGGCAACTTTTCCCAATGTTTTTCTTTTAATAGATCTTTTTTCAATGATTCACACAGATTAGATATTTGTTCTTCATTAAGTATACTTTTTGCATTATTGATAATCATATTTAATTCAAAACCATAATTATTATCTTGATTTACAGATCCCTCACTAAATGCATAAAGTAATTTCATTTTTTGACTTGACTCCATTCCCAATGCTTGATCAAAAAAAGTTTGTATTGATTGTTGTTGCTGTTGCTGTTGCTGTTGCTGTTGCTGTTGCTGTTGCTGTTGATTTTGCTGTTGTGGTTGTAGTTCTGGTTGTGGTTGTGGTTGTGGTTGTGGTTGTGGTAGTGGTTGTGGTAGTGGTAGTAGTCGTGGTCGTGGTTGTAGTTCTGGTTGTGGTAGTGGTAGTAGTCGTGGTCGTGGTTGTAGTTCTGGTTGTGGTTGTGGTAGTGGTTGTGGTAGTGGTTGTAGTTCTGGTTGTGGTTGTGGTTGTGGTAGTGGTTGTAGTTCTGGTTGTGGTTGTGGTAGTGGTTGTGGTAGTGGTTGTGGTAGTGGTAGTAGTCGTGGTCGTAGTGGTGGTTGTGGTTGTGGTAGTGGTAGTAGTCGTGGTCGTGGTCGTAGTGGTGGTTGTGGTTGTAGTTCTGGTTGTGGTGGTTGTAGTAGTGGTCGTTGTTGTTGTTGATGTGTCAAATTTTTTGCAGGAATATATTCTCCCATAAATTGATCATTTGAAAATGTAACTGGATTTTCTCCTTTTCTCCAAGAAAAATTTGTTTCATTGAGGTTTGTACTAGATATTATCCAATTACTATTAGGATGTGGAGATGGAACTATTTGGTATGGGGAAGTTGTTTGTTGTGGAACGTAAGCTGGTTGTGGAACGTAAGCTGGTTGTTGAACGTAAGCTGGTTGTGGAGCGTAAGATAGAAATGGTTGAGAGTAAGTTGCTGATTCATAATATGTAGTTGAATTGGGAGGGTAAGCGGTCCCTACAAAATTTGACAGACTAGATAATAAAGTTGTTGATGCTACTGGGAAGGTTTGGGCTTGATATAAGGAGGATCCATAAATTTGAGTGCCATAATAACTAGTTGGTGCAGACAGAAGTTGTGGTCCATAATTTCGTACCATGCCTGTTGCTGGAAAACTTCCATAAGAAGAATAAGGAGAATATCGCATAGTTTTATAACTTAGTGTTTATAAGGATTATATTAAACAATTTTTTCGATGGTAAAAAAATAATTATAAATTACAACAAAGAAGTAAGGCTTAGTTTAAATCAATTCAAATTAATAAAATATCTCAATTATTTTTTCAAAAATTTTGCTAAATCGCGAATGTGAGCGATGAAATGAAAATTTAAATCGGGCAAGGATTTTTTCAAATTAGCAAAATGTTTATTTTTTTCATTAGCCTTTGGAATCAGGCAGTTCTTGAATCCAAGCTTAAATGTAAATTTTTAATGATTTTTGGAGTTTTTTCTTGCGGAAAAAAATCCCCAATCGAAAAACCCGATAATTATTCCAGCCCAGATTTCTCTAAGATTAGTGATAAGGGGTAAAGAGGTTTATTTCGGGATGAATGGCTTGACAACCACTAGCCCTTAAAACATCATCAGGTTGACCTGATTGTTTTTGTGGTTGTTCAGTTAAAATTTTATTTCTCATTCCCAAGAAATTAACAAGTTCTTTCTTATGTTCTTCATCCAGGTGCGTTAACAAATTTACAAGACTATTTGCAAATCTAAATAAATCCTTATTTCCAATAGTTGTTTCATTAATTTTTTTGTTATGAATTAATACACCTCTTAATTCAGATTCAATAGAAGGATTATTAAATCTTAATAAAGCATCTGTTATTGATTTTAAATAACTATCTTGATCTGAGGGTGACGATGGTTTTGGATGGGATACTTCTAGTGGTGGTGGTGATGATGGTGGTGATGATGATGGTGATGATGGTGGTGGTGATGATGGTGGTGATGATGGTGGTGATGATGATTGTGGTTGTTGTTGCTGTAGTTGCTGTTGTTGATGTATCGAATTTTCTGCAGGAATATATACCCTCATTAATTCATGATTTGAAAATGTAACTGGATTTTCTCCTCCTCTCCAAGAAAAAGTTGTTTCATTGGGTTTTTTATTAGATATTTTCCATCCACTATTAGAATCTGGAGATGGAAATATTTGGTATGGGGAAGTTGTTTGTTGTGGAACGTAAGCTGGTTGTGGAACGTAAGCTGGTTGTGGAACGTAAGCTGGTTGTGGAACGTAAGCTGGTTGTGGAACGTAAGCTGGTTGTGGAACGTAAGCTGGTTGTGGAACGTAAGCTGGTTGTGGAGCGTAAGATAGAAATGGTTGAGGGTAAGTTACTGATTGATAATATGTAGTTGAATTGAGAGGGTAAGCGGTACTTACAAAATTTGACGGACTAGTTAAAAATGTTGATGATGTGAAGGTTGTGGCTGGATATGAGTAGGCTGGATATGAAATTTGAGGGCTATAAATTGTTGTGATTAGCGGAACACTTCCCGCAAAATTAGTTGGTGCATAATAAGCTGGTGCAGACAGAACTTGTGGTACATAATTTTGTCCGAAAACGCTGCTTGCTCCTTGAAAACTTCCATTAGAGTTATAAAGGGGGTAAGAAGAAGAATAAGAAGAATACATATTTTCTATTTTAGTGGTTTAAAAATAAATTTATTAAAAACTGTTCGATGGTAAAAACTTATTAAATTGCAATTCAAAAGTAAAGATTGATTTAAATTAACTTAGATTAACAAAATATCTCAATTATTTTTTCAAAAATTTTGCTAAATCGCGAATGTGAGCGATGAAATGAAAATTTAAATCGGGCAAGGATTTTTTCAAATTAGCAAAATGTTTATTTTTTTCATTAGCCTTTGGAATCAGGCAGTTCTTGAATCCAAGCTTATGCGCTTCTTTTAATCGTGCTTCTAAATTGCCAACCATTCTAATTTCTCCCGTCAAACCAATTTCACCAATGGCAATGGTTGAAGAAGGCAAAGCAATATCTCGCGCCGATGAAATTAAGGCGCAAGCCACCGCCAAATCCGCCGAAGTTTCAACTATTTTCAATCCTCCAACAATGTTTAAATAAACTTCCTTATCGAACAAATTTAAACCAAATCTTGAATTTAAAACAGCGATAATCATCGCCAAACGATTTAAATCCCAACCGACCACCGCCCTTCTCGGCGTTGGAATGAAAGATGGCGCCACCAAAGCTTGAACTTCCGCTAAAATTGGGCGAGTGCCTTCAATGCCAGCAAAAACGGCGGTTCCGCTGGTATCGCGATCATAAGAAGCCAAAAATAATTCACTTGGATTTGAGACTTCGGATAAACCGATGTCGTTCATTTCAAAAACGCCAATTTCATTGGCCGCGCCAAAGCGATTTTTCATCGCTCGCAAAATTCTAAAATGTAAATCTTTTTCGCCTTCAAAATAAAGAACGGTATCAACCATATGCTCTAGAACCTTGGGACCAGCGATTTGACCGTCTTTGGTGACATGGCTCACAATCAATAAAGTTATATTATTTTTTTTGGCAAAAATTGTTAATTCGCCCGCCGAAGCGCGAACTTGCGAAACCGTTCCCGGAGCCGATGACAGCTCTTCGATGAACATAGTTTGGATTGAATCAATAATCACAATAACTGGGGATTTTTCGTCTTTGATGGTGTTAATAATTTCGGCAACATTGGTGGTTGAAGCAAGTTTGATCGATTGTTCATCACATTCGAGACGCTTAGCTCTAAGCCTTACTTGATCGACCGACTCTTCACCCGAAATATAAATTATCGAATTTTTTGATTTAGCCAAACTATCCGCGGTTTGTAATAATAAAGTTGATTTTCCGATTCCCGGATCGCCACCAATCAAAACCACCGAACCTTGAACCAAGCCACCTCCCAGCACTCTATCTAATTCATTTATTCCGGTTTTTATGCGTGGAAATTCTTGAGCTTCGCCGTTAAGACTAACCAAACTAGCTTTGCGTGAATTTTTATTGCTTGAATTTTTACTAGTTTTGTCATCTTCAATTCTTGAAAAATGTGAAGTTCCACCTTCGGCAAACTCTTCAACTAAGCTATTCCAAGCCCCGCAATCCGTGCATTTTCCCGACCATTTAAAATGAATTGCACCACAAGATTGGCAGGAATAAGCGGTTTTTTTGATAGACATTTTAATATTATTTTGGGTTTAAAAATTATTGGCAATTTTATAAATCGCTAAAAAACAAACAAGAGGATTTCAAAAAAATTTATCTTAAAAATTTTATTTAAAATTATTTTTAGCATTAGTTTTTCTCATATAAGGAACCACTATGTCATTATTAACAATTACTGTCATTCTAGTGCCTTGAGGAACTCTGATTACTGGGTTTAAGTCAATTGTGTTTTTGATAATTCCCGTAACAATATCGATAATAGTTTTAGTGACATCATATAATGCTTGGTTGCCGGCATTGCCGTAGGTTGTAGTGGTTCCTTGCGAAGCGTTTAAAGTCGTTGAAGTTTGCGAATTGCCACCCATAACTTGTTGTGCCGCCGCCGTTCCCGCCACCGCCAAAACACTCGCCAATAAGGAATTCGCCACCAAAGAACTATAACGATTATCGGCTTCACCCGAAATTCCCGCACGACCTGATTGATCGGAAGCACTTAAAGAAATATTTAAACTTATGCCGTCTGGTCGAAGCAAACGTGACCAAGAAATATTAACTCGCCCCTGCCCTCTTTTAATTTCAGCCGAATAAGTTCCGTAAAGTCTTGAGCCCTTGGGAATAAGGACTTCCCTGCCTGATTCACCATAAACATCTCGAGTAATAATTCCCCGCACCGGCCCAGGAAATTCAGTGTTAATCGAGGTTTCCAAAATTGCACTTAATAACTTACCCTGAGCAATTGTTCGCGAGCGATCTTCGATCATTCTAACTTCAATATTTTTTTCAGTTTTAGCAATTTTTTTGATATCATCTTCTTTTAAAACTATAATATTTTTTTCTTGGCCAACTCCAAGTGGCGGAGAACCATCTCTTCTGTCGGAAAACACCACGATTGGAGAATATCTCGGCTCTAAAACACTATCCAAATTTTCTTGTTTAATAATTTCCTCTTCTTGAATTTTTTGCTGTGAAGCCGATTCTTGTTGGCTCAATTTTTTCGCCTCTTCAAGTAAAGCCTTTTTCTCTTTTTCTTGATTTTCTTGTTGCTCCTTAAGTTTCAATTCTAGCTCTTGGATTTTTTGATCTCGCGATTTTAAATCTTCAGAATTTGCAAAATTTTGATTAGATTTATTGTCGATTGAATCTGGATTGGCGTTAGGCGAATTAGGATCGATTTCAGCACCATCTGCCGTTTTACTTTTCATTTTATTGATATCGATTAACTCAGAAGGCTCAACATCTTTGGGCAATTCAGGAATATCGGGAATCTCGGGTTTTGCTTGCTTTTCCAGCAATTCAATATCACCTTTTTCTTTTTTATCAACTTCAGTTAAATCGTAAATTGATTTATCATCTTCTTCTTTAGGAGCAACTTGTTCTGCTGTGCCACCTCCTTTATCCATAACATCGGGAACTTGAGTGACGGGAACCAAAACTGGAGCTTGGGAATCGGGACCCGAAAAGAAAATATAATAACAAACAAAAACTAAAATAATTGATGCGACAATAATTAGTGCAGTATTTTTTTTAGCAGCAGATACGGAGGAGCCTTCATCTTTGACCTCTACCGCAATATCTTCTTCTTCGATTTCGATATCTTGCTCTATTTGTTTTTGTGGCCTAGATCTCATTTTAGGAAAATCAAATTTTTTGAATAAATTTATAGTAAAATATTATAAAATCATATTATTTTTTGCTGATTAAAAAAATTAATTATTTCTTGAAACACCATTTCTTTATTTTTTGCTGTTATAATTACATGATTTTCAAAATCTACTTCTATTAATTTTTTTGCAGTGGAATGAATTTTATCAAATATTATTTTGCCACTAATTGGATTAACAACCGGATCTTTATTTGATTGAATAACCAAAGTTGGACATGAAATTTTATGCAAATTATCATCGCATAAAATCATGAGTTTTTCGAGTTCGTAAACCCCCTTAATATAATTGCGGGAGTAGTTGATATGAGGATTTTCAGGAACATCTTCAATAAATTCCATTCGCCCTTTTTCAAGATTAAATTTTTCGAGTAATTCATTCCATAAATTAATTCCCGGAATCATTTTTGATTTAATATCGCGTAATTTTAATGCCGAATTAATTGAAACAACTCCCGCCAATTTATTAAAGGATTTTTTTTGCGAAGCGCTTAAAAGCGATAATAAGCCACCGGTTGAGAAGCCAACAATAGCAACTTGCGAACATATATTGCTCAATGCGCAATATCCTCTTTGAACGGATTCATACCAATCAAACCAGGAATAATTTTTTATGTCGATGGGCGCAGTTCCGTGACCTTTTAAGCGAACGCTGTAAGTTTTGATACCGTAGCCATTCAAGAATTTAGCCAAATCTTCAACTTCTTTTGGAGCTGATTTATAACCATGCACTAAAATTACTCCAAGATTTTGGATTTTTTTCGGCGATTTTACATCATTATTTAAAAATATTGGTGAGCCGATTGATTTATCTTTTGAAAAATTTTGATCAAAATTTTCTGAATAATTTTTTTCAAATATTTTAAGATCGGCTTCATAAATATTTTTAAAAACTATTTCTTGTAAATCACTCTCATTCATTGAACAGACTCTCTTGACGACACTATTAGCATTTTCTAAAAGAGCAAATTCACGCAAAATAACTTGCAAAGTATTTTCAATTCTAATTTGATGAAAATCATATTCTTTATTTAAAAGATTTTTAAATATTTCAATTTCACTATCGGATATTTTTTTAAGCAAATTTTGTTTAATTGCCAAATTAAAAACACCATCGAATTCGAAACAATCTTCATCGCTAAAAATTTTAAAAATATTCTCTTCAAAAATTGATGAATTAAGTCGATATTTTTTGGTTTTAGCAATCAATATTGCTGAATAATAAATGATTCTTTTGAGATGGTCGATTGTGATCTTGGAATGAGGCGAATGAACTAACGCCGATACAAAAATATGATCAAAATTTATTTGCACATCCGAATATATTTTCTCCATAAAATCGCTAGTTAAACGAGAACGAAAATATTTCAAAATAAAATTATTTTTGGTTTCGCCTTTAATAATTGGAATTTTATTAATTATGGTGCGAGTGGCTTTAATATATTCAGCTAGATTAATCGGGTCTCCAAAGCTGATATTAATATCGGCATCAAGTAAAATATTGCCCTCAATTTCGAGTTCTTCGACGATTTGCTTGGGTAAATTTTTGATTAAAACTGCAGCCAAAGCTTTGATTTTATTGTCTCCGGGACGAATTGGATAATAAGTAATGTTAACAGGAACTATTTTAGTTTGTAAATCCTTGTAAGAATCATGATAAGTTAATCCATTATTTATTTTATAATTATCAAGAGTTTGTTGATCTTTATTTTGGTAAGCTTCAACGATTTCGGTGCGAAATAATTCAGATTTTAATGCAAGAACCGAGGCGCCAGTTCTAACCGGTCCAACTCGATATGGAGTGTTATTTATATAAAGACCATTATATTTTATTTCTTTACTTTTAATCATACTGCCTTCGGGATAAATCATCCAATCAAAAGCCCCGCTCACCAAATCTTCAATGATAATATTGTCGCGATTTGGATCTTTGGTTGAAACCGTTCCAACTGAACTCAAAAATTTACCAAAAATGCCAGAAAATATTTTTGAATCCGCTAAGCATCTAATGTGGCGACCCGTCGCCTTGTTGATTATATAAGGTACAAAAAAAGTTTCCGAACGAGTGAAATGATTAGCAACAAACATCACGGGCTGATTGGGAATTTTTTCAATTCCAGAGATGGTAAATCTCGTTCCCAAAAGCTTTTCGAGGAGATTCATTGCTAGTGAGGCGTAACGAAATGATTTTTTATTCATAAAAATTATTTATTCTTAAAAAAATCAAAGATCCTTTCATAATTTTTTTAAGAAAAGTTTTTTTCAAATGTTATTTGTGAAATTTTTTGCAAATCAACAACGCTAAGTTGTTGAGAATTTAAATTAATATTTTCTTTAATAACTTCGCCGATTTTAAAAATTGCGACCTTATTTTGTTCGGCAATTTTCAAAAAATCTTTTAAATTTTCATTAGAAATTGAGATAACATAACGGGATTGATCTTCGCCAAACAAAATTGCGTTATCGTCATTCAACTCTTCATTTTTCAAAGATGAAATATCAATTTTACAGCCCAATTCTTTGGTTGATTTTTCGAAAAGCGTAACCAATAAACCGCCGTCGGAGATGTCGTGACAAGAGTTAATCAAATCTTGGGAAATTAAATTTCGCACAAATTCAGAATTCTTTTTTTCTTCGATTAAATTAACTTTCGGCGGATTTTTTTGATTCTCAACTTTTAAAATTTCTCTTTCGAAAATTGAACAAGAAAGATGACCCAAAGTGTTGCCAATTACGAAAATTTGATCATTAATTTTTTTGAATTTAGTATCGCATCTTTTATTGGCATCGACTAATAGCCCTACTCCACCAATAGCTGGGGTTGGTTTAATTGCTTTGCCGTCAGTTTCATTATAAAGGGAAACATTGCCCGAGACCACTGGATAATCAAGCTCTTTGCAGGCTTTGGTGATACCTTGAATTGAACGCACAATTTGACCCATAATTTCAGGTTTTTGTGGATTGCCGAAATTTAAACAATTGGTAATCGCCAAAGGCTTAGCGCCAACCGCTGAAATATTGCGATAAGTCTCGCAAACCGCTTGTATTGCGCCTTCATAGCTATCAGCTTCAACATAACGCGGAGTGCAATCAACACTCATCGCCAAAGCTTTTTTAGTGCCATGAACGCGAACAATTGATGCATCACCACCGGTCAAGATAGTGTCATTCATCACTTGCGAATCATATTGTTCGTAAATCCATTTTTTATCAGATAAATCGGGAACTTGAAGCAAATTTTGTAAAATTTCTAAACTCATATTGTGAAAGTTTTTTAAAAAAATATTTTACTTATTCTTTGTGATTTTAGCCAAAAAGTAAAGTTATTTTTTAATTTTTATCACGTTTATTTTTAAAAAAATTTTTGAGAATTGCTTTGGACTCTTCGGCGCAGATTCCGGAATAAAATTCGCTTTTAAAATAAGCATTTTGTGCTCCTAAAAATAGCGGATTACTTTCAATCGCTCCAAATTTTTCATCATTAGCGCCATAATAAATGCGACGAATGCGGGCATAACTTAAGGCGATTAGACACATAGCACAAGGCTCGAGAGTAATGTAAATATCGCAATTTTCTAATTTGGCGGATTGTTTAATTTGGCAAGCATTTCTAAGTGCAACAATTTCAGCGTGAAGAGTTGGATCGCATTTTTGACGATTCTGATTAAAACCCGAAGCAATAATTTTATTATTCTCGACTATAACCGCCCCAACCGGCACTTCATCAAAATTTAAAGCGCTTTTGGCTTGATTTAAAGCCTCAAGCATAAAATTATTTTGAATAATATTTTTCGACATTAATTATTTAACAATAATTTTGCCCTGAGCAGTTTTTTGATGAAAATCGCCATAAAATTTATATTCCCCAGCTTTTAATGGCGAAATTTGTAAGGTAACTTTTTTGCCAGCGCCAACTAATTTTTCTTTTTTTAAATCGTCGCTTTCAAATTCTTCGATGGTGTTATCAAGATTTTCAACAATAATTTTGAATTTTGTATCGGCAGGAACATTGATTAATTCTGGTTCGAAGCGATGATTTCTAATTTTTATGAGGAATTCATCTTTGGAAATTGTATCTTGGGCAAGGCAATTGAGCGAGTGAAAAAATAATATCAAAATTAAAGAAAATTTTTTCATATTTTTTAAATTTAGATCAGAATTTTTGGTGACCCCAACGAGATTCGAACTCGTATTTTCACCGTGAAAGGGTGACGTCCTAACCGTTAGACGATGGGGCCAATTTACACTGAAGTAATGCTAGAAAAACTAGATTTACCAAAGATTTATTTGCTATTATAAAAATCTACTTACAAAAAGGCAAACAAAAAATTCACAATCAA
>JBIIFQ010000123.1:0-4101 GCA_044237235.1 Rickettsiales bacterium | reverse complement strand
GAAGCGCAAAAAGAGATTAAGAAAAAAGATGACCGTTTAAAAAAATTAGAAGAAAAAGAAAGAATTAAAATAGAAGAAAAAAAAGAGCTAGAAAGAGAGAAATTAAAAGGAGAGAGAAAAGCTGAAAAAAATCGAAAAAAAGAGGAGCAAAAAATATTAAAACAGCGCCAAGACGAGTTAAAAAAAGAAGAGTTGGAAAAAATTAAAAGAGAAAAAGAAGAAATGGCTGAAAAACTAGCCCAAGAAAAAGCGGAAATAGAAGCTAAAAAAATAGCAGATAAAGATAAGCGCAGAGAGGAATTTCTTGTTAAAAAACAAGCAGAAGAAAAAGCTAGAATGGAAGACGAGGAAAAATTAAAAATTGAACAAGAAAATGCAAGAATTGAAGCTGAGGAAAAATTAAAAATTGAACAAGAAAATGCAAGAATTGAAGCTGAGGTAGTTGAAAAATTAATTACAGAAATTTCCAAAACAATTCAAGATGATTTTGAAAAATTTAATCAATTATTTGATTTTTTGAACCATAGTGAAATGTGGGTTAAGCCCAGTGAAATAGGCTTTTACGGTAGTAGAGTTTATGGACCATTTGTTGAAAATATTTTTCCCAACACCAAATCCGAGAATCGAGATTTATCAAAAACAGATTATGATTTTTTTTGTATTGCCGATGGTGTTTTTGTATGTTGCCATGATGAATTAACTGCCAAAGAAAATTTCGAAAAATTATTTGAAGAATTTAATCAAAAAAATCCTAATTTTCAAATTCATTTTAAGGATACTCTTGGCAAAACAAGTTTAAATTTTAATAAATTCAAAAAATCATTAAATTTTAAACTTTTAGCAAGAATTGATTGCGAAGAATTTGAGTTTGATTTAAATTTTTATAGCACAGAATCTAGATCACAAAATTTGCAATGGCAACTGAACCCAGAAAGAATAATGTTTTGCAAAATTGATGATAAATATGAATTTGTGATCAATCAAAATGATGCCGATAAAACGCCAAAAATTAAAATTTTGGATTTTTTTCAGAGAATGAAAAAGGAAGAAAATTTTGTCCTCGATTCAAATTCTGAAGCGGTTGGATTTTTAAATAGAATTATTAATTTACGCGGAATATATAAATTTCCCGATGATGCTAATTTAATAAAAATCAAAGATAATCTTGTTAAAAAATCTTATAAAAAACTAACGGAAGAATTGGATCGTTATAAAAAATTTTTAAGCTCTCCGACGACCAAAGATTATGAAATTTACAAAGCTAAAAAATTTGAGTTTGAAACAATAATTAAAGGCGTTGAGCAAGATCACATTTTATCAAAAATAATTCACGAGAAAACTCCTGAAAGTTTTTTTTCAGCTCTGGAAGCAAAAACTATATTTTTTAAATTTGTTGAAAATGTGGCTAAATAAATTTATCATATTAAGCGATTCAAATTAATAAATATTTGATTTAAAAAAATAATATTTTGTAATTTTATACTTTAAAAATGGTTTTAATCTTTCTGCTTTTTAAAGATTGAAAAACGGATTTATAAATTTTCTAATAAAATTATGTTGAACGTAAAATTTTTTGATAATTTTGCCATTCGGGCATAAATTTATTCATCAAAGCATAGAATTTTTTGCCGTGATTTTGTTCAAAAAAATGTAAAAATTCGTGAAGCAAAACATATTCGATGCAATCAATTGAATAATGAATTAAATTCAAACTTATCCAAATATTTTTTTTCCTCGCATTACAACTCCCATAACGTGTCCGCATTTTTTTAATTCCTACAAAATTAGCTTCGATTTGGAGAATTTCTTGCCATTTTTTAGTAAGATCTTGCAGAATTTCTTGTAAATTTTGTCGATAAAATTTTTCTAATAATTTTGTTTTTTGTATTTTAGTTAAATCTTCGATTGAATCAAAAATAATTTGATTGCAATTGCTATTTTGTTCACTTTCAAGGCAATCAAAAAGATTAAGTTGAGAATTTTCTTGATAAGTTTCACTTATTAAATTTTGATTTTTAATAAGATTAACTTGCGGTTTTTTTGAAGCTTTATTTAGTTTTATTTGATAAATTTCTCCTAAAAATTTAATATTATCCGACTCAACAAATTCGATATTTAACGACTTTTTTTTGTGATGAATTTTTTGTTGATTATCTTTTATCCATTGTAATTTTTCGGTGATAAAATTTACAATAAAATTTTCAGAAATATTGAGCGGAACACATAAGATAACATCACCATTTTTATTGTTAATTTTTAAGTAAAGTTTTTTTATTTTTTTTCGCTGAATATTGACTTCCAATCCTTGAAAATCAAGGATCTTAGAGTTATAAACTTTTCTTTTAAACGGACTTTTTGTCAAAATTAAGGAGGTTTTTATATTTACAATAAAGCACTGATGCGATTTTAATTTTAAAAAATATTATGTTATATTTAATTTAAAAATAGGACTATAATTTTAATAATAAACTCAAAACGCCAATGCCAGCTGTCATTATCATACCCATTTTAATGGTTAAGTTAAGGCTAAGATTTTTGGTTTCAGCATAAAATTCTTTCTTAGTAATGAAATTTTCCATTTCGTTTTTAACTCCATCGATTTCTTTTTTAATTTCACCTTCAAATCGAGAAAATTCTTTTTTAGTAAGTAAACTTTCAAATTGATTAAGATGAAGATTGAAAAGGGTTGATGCTAGCTCTTCGGCGACCTCTTGGGTCATGCCGACATTTTGCATTTTTTTGGAAAAAGCGAGAGTGTTGAACATATTGTTTTCAACTAATGGTGTGTTTAACATGGTTAAGTTTTTTAATGGTGATTATTAATTATAAAATAAATAAATTATTTTGTATAAATTTTATATTTAATAAATTTCTTGTCAAGATTAAATTTATTTTTTAATTTTTCGAGTCTTTTTTGAAAAAAAGATGAAGTGTTTTCACAAAAAACAAAATCTTAAAACCCAAAATCTCATCGCGTATAAGGCGATTTACTCGCCGTGGAGCGATTCAAATAAAAAGCTAAATTTGCGTTAGCAAATTTAATGCGTAGCACGCTGTATTACTCTTCTTGCGAAATATCAAACTCAATTGGAATTTTTTTCTCAGATTTTAAACCCAGCGCTCGCAACGATTCAGCCTGCCACAATAAATTACCCTTCCCTTCTTTCATTTGATTCAAAGCATTATCAAAAGCCTTTTGCGAGTCGGTTAATTTGCGTCCAATTTCTAAAATTGATTCAGTAAAACTTACGAATTTATTGTAAAGTTTTTCACCACGATTGACAATCGCCATCGCGTTTTTACTTTGCATTTCACGCTTCCACAAATCATCAATTATTTTCAAACAAGCGATTAAATTAGTTGGACTCATTATTAAAATTCGTTTGGAATAAGCATAAGACCAAAGATCTTTATCGGCTTGTATAGCCAGGATATAAGCGGGTTCGACCGGCATAAACATCATTGTAAAATCAAGAGATTTTTCTAAATCATCATAATTTTTACTACTCAAATTATCAACATGGGCATAAACCGCTTTAATATGTTCATCGAGATATTTTTGCGATTCTTCGTCATTTTTACTTTCACAAAATTTATTATAAGCCACCAACGAAACCTTGGAATCAGCTATAATTAAACGATTATCCGGCAAGTGAATTTGGAAATCGGGACGTAAATTTTGCCCCTCTTCATTATTAAAAGATTTTTCTTTAAAATAATGAACATCGCGTTGCAATCCCGAATGTTGCAAGATGGTTTCAAGTATCATCTCGCCCCAATTGCCTTGCTTTTTCGAACTCCCTTTTAAAGCGCTCGCTAAATTATTGGCCTCATTACTTATTTTATTAGTTTGGACTAATAAATTTTTGATTTGCTCTTGAAGTTCAACTCTTTGTTTCAAATCTTTATCATAAGTATCAGAAACTTGTTTTTTAAAATTATTGATGTTTTGACCAAGTGGTTCTAGGATTGACGAAATATTCTTTTTGTTAATTTCAGTAAATTTTTCAGATTTTTCTTGCAGAATTTTATTGGCGATATTTTCAAAATTTTGACGCGATATTTTGTGGAGCTCTTCAATTTCTTTTTTATGATTTTCAA
>JBIIFQ010000122.1:0-4103 GCA_044237235.1 Rickettsiales bacterium | reverse complement strand
TTCGTCGCACCACATGATGGTGTGCTTCATCCAATTTTCATCATCACGATCCTTAAAATCATCGCGAGCATGTGCTCCACGACTTTCTTTACGATTTAAAGCGCTTGAAATCGTGACCAAAGCTTGCGAACGCAAATTATCGAGTTCGAGAGCTTCGATTAAATCACTATTCCAAATTAAACCACGATCGGAAATTGCCAAATCTTCAAAATTTTTAAAGATTTCTTGCATTTTTTTATTTCCATCTTGAAGAATTTCTTCAGTTCTAAAAACTGCCGCATGTTTTTGCATGCAATTTTGCATGTCTTGACGAATTTTTGCGGTTGAAGATGAACCTTTAGCATTACGAATTTTTTCAAGACGATTTAAAGATTCTTCACCAGCATTCTCTTGGAAACCATGATGTTTGCTATTTGGTTTAACTACTTCCGCAGCTCTAATCGCCGCCGCACGACCAAATACAACTAAATCAAGAAGTGAATTTGAACCTAATCGATTTGCACCGTGAACTGAAACGCAACCAGCTTCACCAATTGCCATCAAACCTTGAACCACTTCAGTTTTGCCATTTTTGATATTCAAAACTTCAGCTTTATAATTAGTTGGAATACCACCCATATTATAGTGAACCGTTGGCAAAACTGGGATTGGTTGTTTAGTAACATCAACACCGGCAAAGATTTTGGCGGTTTCAGAAATTCCCGGTAATCTTTCGTGAAGAACTTTTGGATCGAGATGATTTAAGTGAAGATAAATGTGATCTTTATTTGGACCAACACCTCTGCCAGCAAGAATTTCCATGGTCATGGCGCGAGAAACTACATCGCGACTCGCCAAATCTTTGGCACTCGGAGCGTAACGCTCCATGAATCTTTCACCTTCAGAATTCACTAAATATCCACCTTCACCTCTAGCACCTTCGGTAATTAAGCAACCCGAACCATAAACTCCCGTCGGGTGAAATTGCACAAATTCCATATCTTGAAGTGGGAGACCAGCGCGAAGAACCATGCCATTGCCGTCTCCAGTGCAAGTGTGAGCTGAGGTTGCCGAGAAATAAGCGCGACCATATCCACCCGTTGCCAAGACAACTAAATGTGCTTTGAAACGATGAATAGTGCCGTCAACCATTGATAATGCAATAACGCCACGACAAACGCCATTTTCCATAATTAAATCGAGCGCGAAATATTCGATGAAAAATTGAGCGTTATGTTTTAAAGATTGTTGATAAAGAGTGTGAAGAATCGCGTGCCCAGTTCTATCAGCTGCGGCACAAGTTCTTTGAGCTGGACCACCTTCGCCATATTGTTTAGTCATGCCACCAAATGGGCGTTGATAAATTTTACCATCTTTGGTGCGTGAAAAAGGAACGCCATAATGCTCAAGCTCAATAATTGCATCGGGCGCTTCTTTGCACATATACTCAATAGCGTCTTGATCACCAAGCCAATCTGAACCTTTAACGGTGTCGTACATATGCCAACGCCAATCATCTTCGCCCATATTACCAAGCGCTGCCGAGATTCCGCCTTGAGCCGCAACGGTGTGAGAACGAGTTGGAAAAACTTTAGAAATACAAGCGGTATTTAAACCTTTTTGAGCCATGCCAAATGTAGCACGAAGACCCGCACCACCAGCACCGACAACGATAACATCAAATTCGTGATCGATAATTGAATAATTTGCAATTTTTGTATCAGACATTTTAAAATTTCGTTAAATTTAATTAATCAAATGAAGTTTAAGAATAGCAATAACAACAGCCGTCGCAGTTGTAATTGAAAAAAAGTTAACCAACATAATATAAAAATGAACTTTGGCTTTGTTAGTTACATAATCTTCGATGATAACTCTCATGCCAAGCGAACCATGATAAAGTGAGGTTGCGAATAATAAAATCGCCATAAAAGCATTAAAAGGATAGGCGAAAAAAACTGGTAAATAACCTTCGGGATCAAGAGCGATTTCAACAAGCGAAAGAACTAGCCAAATAATAAGTGGAATCAAGGCAACCGCCGAAACTCTTTGGGCCAACCAATGATGAAAACCAGTTTTAGTTGATGGAGCAATTTCAATCTTTTTCATAATTTTAAAATAGTTTTAAATAGATTGTTGTAGCAATCGTTGCGATTGTTAATATTAGAGAAAATATAATGATTAAATAACCATTTAATTTTGCTTTTTTTAAATCAAAACCCTTACCAATATCCCAAAATAAATGACGAATGCCATTACAAAAATGATAATATAATGAAAAAGTTATGGCGATTATTGCGCCGTAAAAAATAATGTTAAGAATCAACATGGAAGCACACTCGCAATTTTCTTTTTCAGAAATTGAACCGATATTATAAGTGTAATAAACTATGAACCAAGCGATGGCGAGTATTGAAAAATAAAGCGCAACACCGGTTAATCTATGCATTATCGAAGTGATTGAAGAGATGTTCCAGCGATATATTTGTAGGTGAGGCGAGGTTGGTTTAGAATTATTTTTTTGGTCAGACATTTTAAAAAAAATTAATTTATAAAATTTATTTCAGTTAAATTTACATTCTTAATTGATTCTTACAACAAAAAAATAAATAATTTACAAAAATTTTTAACAAACTCAATAAATTAAATGGAAAATTTACAAAATTTTCAAAAAATATTATTTGGAATTGGTTCAAATCTTGGCGATAAAAATCTAAATATTTTTAATGCGATTGATAAATTAAAAAATTATTTATCTTTGCAAAATATTAAAATTTCGGCAATTTATAAAAACCCTGCAATGCTTCCCCCCCGTGCCCCAAGCGATTGGGATAAGGAGTTTTATAATATTGCGATTTCAGCCGATATTAATCTCGAAAATTTTAATCCCTTAAAAATTCTTGAGATAATTAAAAAAATCGAAAAAGAAATCGGACGTAAAGATTCAGAAAGATGGGCGCCACGCGAAATTGATATCGATATTTTGTTAATTGGTGAAATTTTTTTTGTTGAAAAAAACATTTTAACTATTCCACATGAAGGTTTATTTAATCGTGATTTTTTCTATAAAACTGTTGAAGAAATTGAGCCAAAATTGTTAGAAAAAATTCGTCAAAAATTAACTAATTAATATTTTTAATATCAGCTTCGACCATCATTTTCACTAAATCTTTAAATTTAACTTTAGGCTCCCAGCCCAGTTTTTTCTTAGCTTTAGAAGGGTCTCCAATTAGTAAATCAACTTCGGCTGGACGAAAATATTTTTGATCAATCTCCACATATTTTTGCCAATCTAAGCCAGCAATGCCAAAAGCTTCTTCAAGAAATTCCCGCACTGAATGCGTTTCTCCCGTGGCGATAACGTAATCGTCGGCTTCGGGTTGTTGAAGCATGAGCCACATGGCTTCGACATAATCGCCGGCAAAACCCCAATCGCGTTTGGCATCGAGATTGCCGAGATAAATTTTATTAATTTTTTTGGCTAAAATTTCGGCAATTCCACAAGTAATTTTGCGAGTAACGAAAGTTTGACCGCGACGCGGTGATTCATGATTAAAAAGAATTCCACTACAAGCAAAAATTCCGTAGCTTTCGCGATAATTTACCGTAAGCCAATGGCTATAAAGTTTGGCACAACCGTAAGGGCTTCTAGGATAAAATGGTGTTGATTCATTTTGTGGAATCGTTTGAACTTTTCCAAACATCTCACTTGAAGAAGCTTGATAAAATTTAGTTTTAATTCGCGTATCACGAATAGCATCAAGAATTCGACAAGTGCCGATCGCATCAATATCAGAGCTATATTCGGGAATATCGAAACTTACTTTAACATGGCTTTGCGCCCCTAAATTATAAATTTCGTCGGGAGCGGTTTTTTCGATAATTCGACACAAGGAAGAGCTGTCGCCGAGATCGCCATAATGCAAAAAAAGTTTTTGATTATAAATATTTTTGTCGTTGTAAAGATGATCAATTCGCGAAGTATTGAAAGAGCTTGAGCGCCGAATTACGCCATGAACTTCATAACCTTTTTCTAATAAAAATTCAGTTAAATATGAACCGTCTTGTCCTGTGATTCCAGTGATTAAAGCCTTTTTCATCGGTTTTATTTAGATGATTTTGTG
>JBIIFQ010000121.1:0-4112 GCA_044237235.1 Rickettsiales bacterium | reverse complement strand
ATTTACAAAAATTTTTTGCTAAAAAATTATTTCATTAAATTATCTCATTCTGGGCAATATTTTATTAACAATAATAATCTCGTCAAGATAATTTATTTAATATCATAAATTGCCAATTAACGAAATTTAATTTTTGACTCCTCACACCAAATTAATTTAAAATTTAATAATGAAGCTAAATTTTAAATTATAAAAATTTATTTTCAGGTTAATTTATTATTAGATATATCCAACCGGAATTGCGGTAACGTCTTTTGATAGCGGAATGTCTTTCTCAACAAAACAAATCACCACGCCATGGCCAATTTTTTTGTTAAATTTCTCAAGTGCTGAAAAGTTTTTGGAAGCGGTTTTTGAAGGGGTGGCAGTTTTTTTAAATTCAATTGGATAGAGTGTTTCCGCGGTTTCAATCACCAAATCAATTTCTTTTTGATCGGTATCGCGATAATAATAAAAATTCGGCTCAACACCATTATGCCAATAACTTTTCAAGATTTCAGTGAAAATATAAGTTTCTAAAATCGCTCCCGACATTGCGCCATTTTGTAAAGATTTTGCGTCCGTCCATTTTGTTAAATAAGCACAAAGACCAGTATCGAGAAAATAAATTTTAGGAGTTTTCACCAATCTTTTTGTTAAATTATTGTGATAGCTATTTAGCACATAAACCAAACCCGAAGTTTCCAAAACCGATAGCCACGATTTGGCGGTTTTGTTATCAATTCCAACATCTCGCGCCAAATCATTATAATTAAGCAAGTTGCCAGTGCGACTCGCAACGGCACTTAAAAAGTTGTAAAACGCGGTCTCGTCGGAAATTTTTAAAATATCTTTAATATCGCGTTGCAAATAAGTTCGAATGTAAGAGCTATAAAATATTTGCCTAGTTGATTCTTTTTTATCGACATTAACTTTAGGAAAAGAGCCACGCCAAATCTGCTTATAAATGGCATCTAATTGTTTTGGTTTTTTGATTTTTTTGCGCGCTTCAATAATCCATTTGAGCTCTGGAATAAATGGTTTGGTTTTTTCTCTAGCTTCAATTTCGGCGTTAGAAAATCCAAGCAAATCAACTATCGCAACTCTCCCAGCTAAGCTTTCGGTTATTCCCTTCATCAAGTGAAATTTCTGCGAACCGGTAAGCCAATACATGCCGTTTTTTTTCTCGCGATCTACCGCAATTTTAATATAACTAAAAAGCTGTGGCGCATATTGAACCTCATCAATGATTAACGGAGTTTTATAAGTTTGAATAAACAACCCTGGATCATTTTGTGCCATTTGTCTCGCATCCAAATCATCAAGAGTTACATATTGCATTTTTTGCGTAGCGCACATCTCAAAAATGGTTGTTTTTCCAACCTGTCTTGGACCTGTTAGAAGAAGAACTGGAAAGCTTTTACTAATCTCTTTTATTGTTTTAGTTAGCGTTCTTTGATGCATAAAAATTTATTTTTATTCTCGTTCATTATGGAATTGGATTCCAATATAAACGAAAAAATAATATTATGTCAATTAATATTTTGACGGTTTTGTAATTAGAATTTAACCAGTTTAAAAATATTTAAAAATGGGATTTGATATTGGCTTAAATAGAAAATTATTTCTATTTATAATAGTCTTCAAGTTATGGCTAGCGTAAGCTGTTTTATGATTTATTTTTTATTTTTAAAAAAAATTTTGCATTGATTTTGGCTTTAATAATTTTTCTATTATTTTTTAAATTTTACCTTAATATTTCTGGTAAATAATATCCGAAACTTTTAACAAAAAAATCAAACTGAAAAATGAAAAAGCTTAATGACAATTTTATTAAATGGGCGTGTTCATTATCTGGTTGCGATGGCGGAAGTCCTGATGCAAAAATATGGGCATCTGGTATCGAATGGGGCTTTAGAGGCAACCCATCAAATTATTACTCTCAAGAATTGCCGGCAGAAATTCAAAAAGGAGCTTACGAACCCCAATCAAAACAATATCCTTGGGAAGATAGTTTTACCTATCCATATGGTCAAAGTTTAGCAAAATTATACTACGCTATCAAGGGTGGCGACGTTGGTGATTACAAAAAAATTGCCGATGAAAAATACCAACATGAATTATTCAAAACCAATCTTTATCCGATAGCTTTTAATAGCACTGATCCAAAATTATGGAATGATTATGAATTAAATAAATTAACAGGTTTTGATGAAAAATATCTTTTTAAAACTTGGTGTTTCTTGCATCGTTTTCCCGCTATTTCGCAGATGGTTAAGGATAAATCTCCAAAGTTAATTATTGGAACTGGCGTAAGTTATTTGACTGATTTTTTTGCTTGCTATGGTGGCTCTACAAATATTGATACTCCCATAAATATTGGAGAGCTAAATAAAACAAAAAAGCGTCAATATTATTGGGCCGAATTGAGCAATGGAACAACTCTGGTGGTCATTCCATTTTTCTCAACTCAATTTGGCTTAAATAGCGGAGATCTTCTTCAGGAAATGGGAGAAAAAATAAGAAAATTAGTTCCTAATCTTTAGAAAAGGTACTGGGTTACTTTTATTTCCTGGCTTAGACCCCTACAAATTTTAGAAAAAAGGTACCAGGTTACTTTTCTTGTGGAGAAAAAGGTGTCGGGTTACTTTTCTTGGAGAAAAAGGTACCAGGTTACTTTTTTTCTTTCTTGGAGAAAAAGGTACCAGGTTACTTTTTTTTGGTAGGGGTTAAAAAAGAAAAAGGTGTCGGGTTATTTTTATTTCTGGACTTACACCACTACAAATTTTATGCACTCGTAAAGCCTTCAGATTGTAGCTCCCCCCTTGAGGGGGAGCGGATTCTAGAAACTTAACGGTAGTTAAGTTTCTAGAATCGTGGGGGGTCAGAAATTTACAACATCAAAGGTTTTTAGATTATGTAAAAAGTTGAAATGAAAAAATTCCAACAAAATCAATTTCTTGATTTTAGTTTTAATCAACATTTTTTCCAATTTTTTAATTAAAAATCGGTGATTTTTTAAGTTAATTTTGTAATTTTTAAATGATTTTATAATAAAAAATATGAGGTTTTTTAAATTCAAAAACAAAATCAAGAAATCGACATCTTTGAAATTTTTTTTGTTGTAATTTTTATGACAATCTCAAGCCCTTTATTGCTCTAAGTTTCCGACCCCCCACGGCTAAAAGTTTTAACTACCGTTAAAACATTTTAGCCCGCTCCCCCTCAAGGGGGGAGCTAGAGCCTGAAAAGTTTCTGAGTTTTAAAGGATTAACAAAATAAGTTAAATTATTTTTTAAATAATTGAGATGATATTTAATTTCTTTTGAGGGTTTTTTTGAAAATAATCTTTCAAGAATTCATAAAATTCTTTATCAAAAATAATAATTTGATTTTTTTTCTTTAATAAAAATTTATTATCCTTATCAATTAAAATATTAGCAAATTTAGAAACAATTTCAATAAGCTGAAATTCTTTACTAATACTGTAATCAAGCACTCTACTCATATATTCAATTGATTTACAATTTTCATCACCATGGACAGGCAAATTAAATAAAAAATAAAGTATTTTTATGCCATTTTTATGATTTAATTTAACTAATTCTATGGAATTCAAAAAATTTTTTGTTTTTTGTTTCTCATGTTCTTTTTTAAATTTAAATTCTTTTAATTTTAAATAACAAATATTTAAAATATCGAGAAATGCAATAATAGCAATGATCCAAAGCAAAAAATATAATTCTTTTTTATTTAAAAAAAATTCTTCGAATGTTTTATTAAATTGAATAATGATTAAAAAAACAGCACAAGCGTAATAACATTTTTTCCCAAAAAGCTTTATTAAATTACTAAAAAATTCAAAATTCATATTTGATTAATTTTATATTTTATTTTCACTCCCCCACCCTCTGTGCAACCAACTTAACAAAATTATCAACCCCGAACAACGCAATAAATGACCCCATTCGCGGGCCTTGATCTTGCCCAAGTAAAATTTGATAAAGTGACAAAAACCACTCACGCATATTTTTTTCATAACCATGATTTTTGCCAATTTGGAAAACTAAATTTTGTAATTCATTAGCATCATTTTGTTTTGCCAAATCAACTTTTTTTAATTCAGTTGCAAG
>JBIIFQ010000009.1:0-14697 GCA_044237235.1 Rickettsiales bacterium | reverse complement strand
TTAGAAAGAATAGCCATGCACATTCAAGGAGTTGATTCAATTTTCGATATCAATTGGAACGGCAAAGAAAATGCTGATAAAATTACTTATAAAGATATATTTTATAGAAGCGAAGTTGAAAATTCGCACTTCATTTTAAATCATAGTAATATCGATATTTTATTTAAAAATTTTGAAGAAGCTAAAATTCAATCACAAATTTTAGTTGAAAATAATTTGCCGATTCCAGCTTTCGAGCAAGCCTTGAAGGCAAGTCATTTATTAAATTTGCTCGATGCGCGCCAAGCTATTTCTGTCAATGAAAGAGCTTCGTTTATTGGTCAAATTCGTCAATTAGTTAAGTCATCTTGTGAGAAGATGATTGAAAATTAAAACTGAAAATTAAATTATAATTTTATGAATGAAAATAATTCAAGTTTTTTTGATTTTATCAGCACCACAATTCTTGGAATCCCTTATCTGTGGCTCTTATCAATAGCTATTTTTTTATTTTTTTCTTACAAAAAATTAAATTATTTATCATATTTTATTTTATTTTCAGTAATTCTATTACCTCTTAATTTAAGTTTACTTTTTTGGTTGCCATTTTGGGGGCTTTCAATTTTATTAGTTTTCCCAAATCTTCGTCAAAAAATTTTAACACCAATTATTATTTCTTTGATTAAAAATTTGGGATTATTGCCAAAAATTTCTCAAACCGAAAAAATCGCCCTCACCTCAGGAACAACATGGGTTGATGGTGAGTTATTTTCTGGCAATCCTGACTTCAAAAAAATCATGGCAATGAGTTATCCAAAACTTACTGCCGAAGAGCAAAATTATATCGATAACGAAGTTGAAGAACTTTGCAAAATTTGCGTTGATTATCAAGTTCAAATCATGCGCGACTTGCCTCCCGAAGTTTGGCAATTTTTACGCGACAAAAAGTTTTTTGGGATGATTATTCCTAAAATCTATGGTGGACTTGGCTTCTCAGCATTCGCTCATAGTTGTATAATTGAAAAATTGGCGTCACGTTCAGTGCCTTTAGCCATCACTGCCATGGTTCCAAACTCACTCGGACCTGCAGAATTACTTTTGCATTATGGCACTAAATCACAACAAGATTATTACTTGCCTCGTCTCGCCGATGGGCGTGAACTTCCATGTTTTGCTTTAACCGAACCAACGGCAGGAAGCGACGCCACCTCGATTCAATCAAATGGTATTATTTTTAAAGATGAAAATGGCGAAATCAAAATTCGTTTAAATTGGAATAAACGTTATATTACGCTTGGAGCTTACGCCACCGTTATCGGCGTCGCTTTTCAATTACGCGATCCCGATAAAATTTTATCAGAAAATTGTGAAATTGGCATTACTTGCGCCTTAATTCCAAATAGCACCAAAGGCGTGGTTCAAGGGCGTCGCCACGATCCATTAGCCACACCTTTTGTTAATTCACCACTTAATGGCATTGATGTTATTATCGGCTTCGATTCAATCATCGGCGACAAAGATGGAATAGGTAAAGGTTGGAAAATGTTGATGGAATGCTTGTCGGCAGGTCGCGGAATTTCTTTGCCATCAACGAGCTCAGGCGGTTCAAAACTCGCAACTCGAGTGGTGACAGCTTATTCAATGGTGCGCGAACAATTCGGCACTTCGATTGCCAAATTTGAAGGGATCGAAGAAGTTTTAGCTCGCATCGCTTCACGCACTTACGCCCTCGACGCCATGCGCGCTTTCACCGCTGGCTCGGTTGATTCTGGCGCCAAACCCGCAGTTATCAGTGCGATTGCCAAATATCATTCGACCGAAATTTTCCGTCAAAATATTAACGATGCCATGGATATTTGTGCTGGCGGTGCGATAATCAGGGGTCCACGCAATATTTTAGCCAACGCTTATTTCTCAACGCCAATTTCAATTACGGTTGAAGGCTCAAACATTATGACACGAAGTTTAATTCATTTTGGACAAGGCGCTATCATGTCTCACCCCTACGCTTACAAGGAAATTATCGCACTTGAAAATGGTGACAATAAAGCTTTTGACGAAGCTTTTTTTAGTCATATCAAACATTTATTCAATAATTTATCGCGTTCAATTTTACTCTCACTTACTCGTGGCTATTTAATCAATCCAACGAAACATGATTTAATTTCAAAATATCAACGTAAAATTTCATGGTGTAGCGCCACTTTTGCTTTGCTCGCCGATATTGCCATGGCGCGTTTTGGAGGCAATTTAAAGCGTAAAGAAAAAATTAATGGACGCTTTGGCGACGCTCTTTCAGCCATGTATTTTGCCACTTGTATCTTGCGTAAATTTAAAGAAAACGGGGCGCCAAAATCCGAAGAAGCTTTAGTTGAACATGCTCTAAAAGAGCATTTCTGTAAGGCTCAATATGCTATTGAAGGATTATATCAAAATTTATTTACCGGATTTTTTGGAATATTTTTCAAGCCTTTCGCTTTATTTGCTAGATTCAACGCTTTTGTATGCCCAGCCAATGATGCCCTTGGTCATAAAGTCGTTAAATCGATAACCAAAAATGGCGAAGAAAGAGAAAATTTAACTCGCGGAATTTTTGTTAGTAAAGATAAAAATGATAACCTCGGACGCCTTGAAAATGCTATGTTTTTACAAGAAAATTGTGCAGAAATTATTCACAAAATTAAAAATGCCGTTAAGGAAAATAAATTGCCAAAAAAATCTTTACGTGAAAATATCGATGAAGCTTTGACCAAATATATAATTTCAAATGAAGAGAATAAACAATTAACCGACATGTTTGAAGCTTGCTATGACGCTATTTTGGTTGATGAATATACTCTCGAAGAATATAAAAATTTGTAATCAAACTTGCTTTAAAAAAATAATTTTACCACAATTATTAAAAAACTTTATTTATGATTTTACTAATCGACAATTACGACAGCTTTACTTACAACCTCTTTCACTACCTCATTTCCGCTGGTGCCAAAGAGGTTTTAGTTAAACGTAATGATAAAATTTCCCTCGAAGAAATCAATATTTTAAAACCCGATGCCATCGTTTTATCACCCGGTCCGTGCTCACCAAATGAGGCAGGAATTTGCCTCGATATTATTAAAAATTTTAAAGGAAAATTACCAATTCTTGGAGTTTGCCTCGGTCATCAAGCAATTGGTCAAGCCTTTGGTGGCAATATCGTGCGCACTTATCCGATGCATGGTAAAATTAGTGAAATTTTTCACCATCAACAAAATTTATTTTTGGGTTTGCCCTCACCTTTCAAGGCAACTCGTTATCATTCATTAATTATTGAACGCGAAACTTGTCCACAAAATTTAACCATCACCGCAGAAACTCAAGATGGAATTATCATGGGAATTGCCGATGAAAAATTAAAAATTTACGCCGTACAATTTCATCCCGAATCAATTGCCACCGAGTTTGGTCATGAAATTTTTAAAAATTTTATAAATTTAATTTAGATAAAATTGAGCTTAGCAAAATATTCTATTCAACAATTTGAAAATATTTTTGATCAAATTTTTGATAATAAAATTGACAATGATTCGATCAAAGATTTTTTACTCGAAATAAATTTGCATAATTTACCAATCAATTCACTTTTTGGTGCGGTAAATTCCTTAAAAAGAAGAATGATTAAAATCCCAAATCATCAAGATGCGCTTGATGTTTGCGGAACCGGTGGCGATAAATTAAAAACTCTAAATATTTCAACCGCGGTGGCGTTTATTTTAGCTTGCGGGGGTATAAAAATCGCTAAACATGGTAATCGCGCAGTCTCTTCAACCTCAGGCTCGGCCGATATTTTTACTCATCTTGGAATTGCTTTCGATGACAACATTAAAAATATCGATAACAATTTACGCCAACATAATTTAAGTTTTTTATTTGCGCCTTTTTTTCATCCCGCTTTAAAAAATGTCGCCGAGATAAGAAAATCGATCAAAGAACCAACGATTTTTAATTATATCGGACCACTTTTAAACCCCGCTAATCCGCAAAAGCAAATAATCGGAACTTCGCGTTACGATATTATGCATAAAATCGCCGAAGTTTTGATAAAAAACAATCCAGCGGGCTCATTTTATATAGTTCACGGCTTTGATGGCATGGATGAAATTACTCTTAGCGACAATTCTTATTTGCTTAAAATTTCTCATCAAAAAATTAATGAAGTTGAAATTATTAATCCCGAAAATTATGGAATTAATAAATGTAAAATCGATGAAATTATTGGGGGAAATGCCGAATATAATTCACAAAAAATGCTTGAATTATTTGCAGGAAAAACCTCCAAATATCTTGATATTGTTACTTTAAATTGCGCTTTCGCATTGCAATTAATCAACAAATTCTCCAATATTAATGATGGCATTATTTTCACTCAAAATATAATTAAAAGTGGCAAGGTTTTGGATTTTTTGAGTAGAATTAAATATAAATAAATTTCGTTTTTAAATATATTTTAGCGTTAACTTCTTGAGGCGCCCCCGAATTTTTCATAACACACCGCACTGTCAATTCTTTTTGCATAATAAGCTTTTGGGCTATGATAAAAAGCTTTTGAGACTTCATTTATTTTGTCGGAAATTAGATTATATATTTCAACATTTCCCGAAGAAATCTCAAGCGCTGAAAACTCCTTTTTACCTGATTCGGATTGCAAAAATTCTATCCCATTGTGAATTCGAGTTGTAGCATCAAGATTAATTCCGCTTTTTATTAACTCTTCAACAATTGATTTATTATTTTTAATTATCGCTATATGAAGTGCCGTGGCTTTCTCGTAGAATAAATCGCTTTCTTCATCTTTATATAAAAATGTCGATTGTAAATTAACACCTTCACTTATTGATTTTTTTACACCATATAATGAGTTTAAAATACACGCCCTGTGAAGGGAATTATAATCTCCAAAATTTTGATATTTAGATTCGCCGGTAATCGTTAAAAATTGCATTATAAAAACAGACATTTTAGAATCATTATTTCTAAAAGCGGTCACTAAAAAATTTAATTTTTCTTCAGTTGAATTTTTTGCTCCACATCTGATTAACTCTTTAAGCATTTCAATATTACCTTCAGCAAAAGCAATATCTAGAGGGGTTAGTCCCGCTTTGTTTTTAAAATTAATTTCCCTTTCATCTAACTCGAAATATCTTTTTTGAATTATTTCGACATCGCCATTTCTAGCAATTATATGCCAAATCGTATCCTCGGATTCATTATATAATTCACGCAATTGTGCTTTAATAAAATTATGATTATATTCGTTATTTTCATGCATATCTTTATTATCTTTATAATATTTTTATATTATTGGGATTTAGCTATAAAAATATTTAATAAAGAAACAAATAGAAGGAAAGTTAAGTGATTTTTGAAGTTAAATTTATTGTTGAATCAAATTAAGAATATTGTTTTTCCTAATTCCACAGGTTTATTTTAGATGAAAAAATTAAAATTAAGAACTGTTATAATATTTTAAATCCGCTCGAAAAAAATAAATTTAAAGCAACTGATAAATATCATTCAAAGTCGTAAAAACCATTAAACTTAAAACTAAAGCTAAACCAAAATTATAGCCGTAAGTTTGCACTTTTTGCGAAAGCGGTTTGCCTTTAACTGCTTCGAAAAAATAATAAAATAAATGCCCGCCGTCAAGCACAGGAATTGGCAATAAATTCATCACGCCAAGATTAATCGAAATCATCGCCATAAACCAAGCGACCACCACCAGTCCTTGTTCGACAGTTTTACCCGAATATTTGGCAATTTTAACCGGTCCACCCAGTTCTTTAACCGAACGTTGCCCAGTTAAAAGTTGACCTAAAGTTTTTAAAATCGATTGTGAAATATTCAAAGTTTCTTTATTCGCTTCAACAAAACTTGCGGTTAAAGATAATTCTTTTTTGATTACATTTTCTGCAATCAAACCGATTGATCGTGCTTTAATTTCATCGCCAAACATGTCTTTTTGGGCAATAATTTTTGGTGAAATTTTAATATTTAATTCTTCGCCTTGGCGTTCAATTTTAAAATTTAAATCTTTCTCCAAGCCAGTAATAACAAAACTTCTAATATCTTGAAAATCTTCAATTTCTTTATCATCAATCGCCAAAACTCTATCGCCTTTTTTGATTCCCGCTTCAAATGATGCACTATTTTCAACAATTTCACTCACAACCGGCTCAACATATGACATGCCATTAATTTTAAATAAGCAGGTAAAAATAAAAATTGCTAAAATAAAATTAGCGACGGGACCCGCTCCGACAATAGCGATTCGCTGATAAACATTTTTGCCTAAAAAAGAAATTTTACGCTCTTGTGGCGACATTTTTTTAACTAATTCAATATCGGGAATTGAGGCGCCATTTTTGTCGCCATACATTTTAACGTAACCGCCAAAGGGCAAAATACAAAATTTCCATTGCGTGCCTTTTTTGTCACGAAAGCCAAAAATTTTTTTTCCAAAGCCAATCGCAAATTCTTCAATTTTAACTCCGCACCAACGTGCGACGATGAAATGACCGAATTCATGAATAAAAACTATCAAAGAAATTATTGCGATGAAGGAAAATAAATTATGTAAAATGACTTGAATAATAGACATAAATTTGGTGATTAAATTGTTAAATTTGTTGCGAAATCGCGGGCTAATTTATCATTTAATAACACCTCTTCAATCGAATCAAGTTTTTTGTAAGGAATTTTATTTAAAGTTGCTAAAACGATTTGTGGAATTTTATCGAAAGTAATTTGCGAATTTAAAAATCTTTCCACCGCAATTTCATTACTGGCATTTAGAATGGCGGGAGCATTGCCCTCGACTTCCAAAGCTTCACGACAAATTTTTAGCGCTGGAAATTTTTTGTCATCGACTGCAAAAAATTCAAGTTTTTGTAATTTTGCTAAATCAAGTTTTTGATGATTAATTTTCATACGCAGTGGATAATTTATGGCGTGAGAAATTGGCACTTGCATATCGGGCAAGCTCATCATTGCAAGCGTCGAGCCATCGCCATAATTAACAATGCCATGAATTATTGATTGCGGATGGACTAAAATTTGAATTTGTTTTTTGGCAATTGGAAATAAATAAAAAGCTTCGATCATCTCCAAACCCTTATTCATCATGGTCGCAGAGTCAATTGAAATTTTGGCACCCATTTGCCAATTTGGATGTTTTAAAGCTTCGGCAATGGTAATTTCTGCGAAACTTTTTGTCGAATTAAAAAATGGCCCGCCCGAGGCGGTTAAAATAATTTCATCGATTAAATTTAAATTGTCATTTTCGAAAATTTGAAAAATTGCATTATGCTCGGAATCAATTGGAATAATGGTTACACCGAATTTTTTTGCTTCTTGATTTAAAAAATTTCCAGCACAAACTAGCGATTCCTTATTTGCTAAAGCAATATTAGTTTTTGCCCGAATTGCGTTCAGAGTTGGAAGCATTCCCGCCGATCCAACAATGGCTGAAATCATTAAATCACAATGAATTTTGGCGACATCCAAAATCGCTTCGGTTCCGCAAAAAATTTGGCAGTTTTTTAAATCTTTTAAAGCGTTTTTTAATTCAGAAAAATGCTCGGAATTTTCAATTACCACAAATTCTGGTCGAAGCTCTAAAGCTTGAGAAATAAGGGTTTTAACATCATTTCTAGCGACCAAAATTTTAACTTTAAATTTTTCTGGTGCATTTTTTATTACGGCGACGGTATTTTTTCCAATCGAACCAGTTGAACCAAAAATTGCGATATTTTTCATGATTTTTTTCTTCCCGATTTTTTCTTTGAATCGCTAAAATTATCCTTCGATTTTCTCGAATTTTTTGCGTTAATTTTAATATTTTGTTGAGAATTTTTTGGATCTAAAAAATATTGTGCCTCTTGACTAATCAAGGCTTCAATCGCAGTAGCATTTTGAAATGTCAGATCATGAATAAAAGTAATTTCGGGAATAATTCGAAGATTGATTTTCTTGGCTAATTCATAACGAAAATGCGGGGCAAAAGCACAAATTTTATCAAAAATTTGTTTATGCTTCGTCGAATCACCAAGAATATCAACGAAAATTTTAACATTTTTTGCATCGGGCGACACATCAGCCTCAATGATTGTTATCACATTATTCATTATCACCGAAAAATCTTCTTGTAAAAAAATCTCCGACATAATTCTTTTGATATTCTCGCCAATTTGTAGTTGTCTTTGTGATTTCATGAGAAAAATTTTTTAATTATATTTAGAATTTTTTATATTGATGAATGCCTTTAAGAGTAATGTTAAACGTTACTAATTTTATTGAATTCGGATTTAAAATATCGGTATTTCTAACGTCAGCCGTTAACATTTTACGCTCTTCTTCGCTATAAGTTAAATATTGATAATCACTAAAATTATAAGGATGATTAACAAAATACATTTCGGTTTCAAGCTTGCCGAAACGCGGATGATAAACATTCATATTAACATGTGGAGCCCTTCCCGAACTAGCTCCCGGCATGATTGTAATAAAATGATAATTACCCAAATTATCAGAAACCGCTCGTCCCGACATGTTAAAAAATTTATCAACATAACCACTTCCCGACTCAAGAAGAGTGTGATATTTTCCCGCCGAATTAGTTTGCCAAACCTCGATTACCGCATTATGAATTGGTACTCCAAAGGAGTCGGTGAGAGTGCCTTGAACATAAACTATTTCGCCATATGCTCGATAAAATGAGCCAGCTTTTTTTGCTAAATTATTGGTGGTGCCGAAATTATCGGGCATAGATAAATCTGCAGTGAAAAGCCTTGAAGGTGTTGGATTTTTTGCTTGAAAAGGTGATAATTTATCTTCTAAAAATTGTTCTTTATTGTCGTTTTTATAAACATCATTAAATTCAGCAACATTCGGATTGATTGGGTAAATTGTATCGTAATTTTCTTGCCTTGCCAGAGGAATATCTTGCCCGAACGCTTGGCTTTGCAGAGTGAATAATAATATAAAAATTAAATTAATTTTGTGGTTTTTCATAATAAATTTTATACTTTTGGCAAAGTAACTCCCTTCTGTTTCATATATTTTCCCTGACGTTTATCATATGAAATTTCACAAGGTTTGTCGCCTTTAAAAAATAAAAATTGACAAGCGCCTTCATAAGCATAAATTTTAGCTGGAAGCGGAGTCGTATTAGAAAACTCAAGGGTTACATGCCCTTCCCAACCTGGTTCAAGTGGCGTCACATTGACAATAATTCCGCATCTTGCATAAGTTGATTTGCCAACGCAAATCACTAAAATATCGTTTGGTATTCTAAAATATTCAACTGTTCGTGCTAGAGCGAAGCTGTTTGGTGGAATTATGCAAACATCAGTTTGACGATTAACAAAACTATTTTCTGAAAAGTTTTTAGGATCAACAATTGCCGAATCAATATTGGTAAATATTTTAAATTCATTGGAAACTCTGGCGTCATAACCATAAGAAGAATTTCCATAAGAAATGATTTTATCACCCTTATCATCCGCCCTCACCTGCTTAGAAACAAAAGGCTCAATCATTTTATGATTATTAGCAAGTTCAGCAATCGATTTATCGCAAAGAATTGTCATTTTTTTGTAGTTTTTTTTAATTTAAATGTTAGTTTATAGCAAAATCTTAATACTAAAAATTTATTATTAAAAAGATTTTTTCAAAAATACAAAAAAAATTCATAAACCATTTTTTATAAAAAATAAATGCACGATATTTCCTATTTACGTGATATTTTAATTTTACTCGTTGCTTCAGTTTTTGTAGTGATTATTTTTCAAGAAATTGGATTAAGCCCAGCCCTTGGTTACGTAGTCGCTGGCACTACAATTGGACCATTCGGACTCGGTATCGTTTCGAGCATCGAAACCACCAAATCAATCGCTGAGCTTGGCATTGTATTTATGCTTTTTTCAATTGGACTCGAACTCACTTTCGCTCGTTTATTAAGCATGAAAAAATACGTCTTGGGTTTTGGCGGTTTGCAGGTTGTACTTACTTCTTTAGTAATCTTTTTAATTTGCAAATTTTTCTTTAAACTTTCCAATGAAACCGCGATTATTATCGGAAGCGCTTTATCGATGTCTTCAACAGCAATTGTCATGCAAGTTATCGCCGAAAACGCCGAAAAATCAACACGAGTAGGACGCTTATCATTTTCGATTTTACTAATGCAAGATTTAGCGGTAATTCCAATTTTAGTCTTGATACCAATTTTAAAAAATACCGATTTAAACATTGCTCACGCTCTGGGCGGAGCCTTAGCTGACGCTACTATCGCCATGGCTTTAATTTTTGCAATTGGTCGCATTTGCATTCGTCCAATTTATCGCATGATCGCCAAATCGCAAAGCGACGTCTTATTTTTAAGCCTCACCTTGATTGTAGTTTTAGGTTCGGCTTATATCACCAATCACTTAGGAATGTCATTTGCTCTTGGCGCCTTCGTCGCAGGGCTTCTAGTTGCCGAAACCGAATATCGTTATCGGGTTGAAGAAGAAATTTTATCACTCAAAGCAATTTTACTCGGATTATTTTTTATGACGATCGGCATGTCTTTTGATTTTAACGTTTTAATGAAAAGCTTTCATTACATAATTCTTGCTTCACTCGGAATTATTTTTATCAAAGCCTCAATAATAATTGGTTTATGTCGCGTTTTTAAATTTCCTTTCGCTCCCGCCATTCACACGGGTCTCTTACTCTCTCAAGGTGGAGAATTTGCTTTTATAGTTTTCTTAATTGCGGTTCAACAAAATTTTTTAAGTAGCAATTTATCGCAATTTTTAATGACAACGGTGACACTTACAATGGCATTAACGCCAATACTAGCAACCGTTGGTCGCAAAACCAAATCTTATCTTTATACCAAAGAAATTTTACGCGATAATAAATTAAAAAGAGAGATTGGGCAAATTTCTAAACATATTGTAGTCATTGGATTTTCTAGAGTCGGACGCATAGTTTCTTATATTTTACGCAAGAAAAATATTAATTATTTAATTCTCGAATCAAATCATCGCGTCGTTACCAATCAACGCAATAAAGGCTTCAATATTTATTATGGCGACGCTCTTAATCTCGATATTTTAAAACATATCGGGGTTGAACGCTCGGAGTCAGTTGTTATTGCGATTGAAGATGAATTTGCCTGCATGAAAATTACACGCTTTGTTCACGAAAACTTCCCAAATGTGGCCGTTATTACTAAAACCGAAAGCCTTAACAACGCTGAAAGATTAAAGAAAGTCGGTGCCAGTTATGTGGTTTCCAAAAATGTCGAAACTGGCTTGCAACTCAGCCACGCAGCCCTTTCATCGGTTGGAGTTAGTAGCGAAGAAATTTCCAGCGCTCTCAACGCTTTTCGCGACATCAATTCGGAAGTGATGAAGGATTTTATTAATATCGAAGAAAACTAATCAAACAACCCAGCTTTCTTTTTCGGAGCGAAATCGGCGGGAAGTTTTTGCTGAATTTCCTTTGGCAATAAACAATATAAAATTTTAGCTTTATCTGCGCTATAATTTATAAAATTTTGTGAAAAAATATTGGCAGAAATTGCATCACGAAATTTATTTTTTTCAATATCATCAAAGTTTTTTTCGACAAATTCTGCTAAATTTTTAACCAAAAAATAAGATGAATTTTCAATAATTTCACTCAAAAAACTTTTTTTAAAAATTAGATTTAACGGATTAAAACTTTGTTTTTTTGCCAAAATAATTATTTTTAAAATTTCTTTGTCGACATTATCAAAATATGCTATCGAAGAGGCTTCGGAAAATGAATATTCATAATTTTTTGATAAAAATAAAGTAGCATAATTAATCTCAATTTTTTTAGAAAAAACTTGTTTTAAATTGATGGCTTTATTTAAAAATAAATCATTTTCATAAACAATTTCTAAAAATCTTCTTTTGGATTCGGTTAAAATTATATTTTCAAAAAAAACTGCCAGAAAAAAAACAATTAAATTTGAAGATTTTTCATATTCCAAACTTTTTAAAAAAGAATTTAAAACTGAAGATTTAATTGAATCGCTAATTTTATCAAAATTTACAGCAATAGTTTTTATTTTTTTGGTAATTATCGAAAGCTCTGATGCTGTAGCTTTATCGGCATTGTAGTCAAATAAACAAATTTCAATAAAACTTTGAATAATTTGATTATTTTGTAGATTTTGAGTCTTAGTAAAATTACAAATTTCGAGATAAATTGCTTTAAAATTATCGGGATTTTTAATTTGATTTTTTAAGGTAAAATCTTCGCTTAAAAAATAATTATTAAAATAAAATTTTTGGTTTTTTTCATTAAAAAAATTATTTTGCTGAAGAAGCTCTATATCCTTAACATTGTAGTCGGCTTGAAGATTATTTTTTTCTAAAAAATTTTTTAATTCTGCAGTTTGAAGCTTAATCGTTTTTTCAATTTTAATTACATCATAATTTAGTTCATTGAACAAATTTTTAATTTCAAATAAAAGAATTTTCCCGTCATTTTGAAAAAAATAAATTTCGCCATAAAAGCCATTGGAAATTAAATTACCAAAAATATCAAATATTTGATCTGAAGCTTGAAAAACATGCTCCAAGGAGTTATTGGATTTGTTAATTTTGTTAATATGAATTATTACTCGGTTACTTAAATTTTGTCCAAAAGCAATAATGTTTTTTTGAACAAATTCTTTGTTTTTTAAATTATCGCCTTCGTTAGTTAGTAATAATATTTTGAATTTTAAATCGAGCAATTGCGAGAAATTTATAGCGACTTTTGGCGTTTTATCGGCATTAAAACTTAAACAAATATTTTCATATTGGTCCAACTTAAAATCGACAAATAAAATATCGGCGTTTTTGGTTTTTGAATAAGCATTATTGAAATTGTCAAATGAGCTTGTGGCACTATGTGTTATGAGATATTTTTCGACCATATTTTTTTCACAAAATCATTAAACATTTAGCTATGATTTCAAGCTTTTAATTTAATAAAATTTTTATGAAATAAAAATGTAATTTTTTAGCACAAAATTTTAAAAATAAATTTTTTAAACTCTATAAATCCCAGCGCGCTTTTGGCATAAAATTTAAATCATCTACTAAATTATTTTGCAATTTTTCGATACCAACCCAAGCAATCATTGAAGCATTGTCGGTGCAAAGTTTTAAAGGTGGCGACTCAATTTTTAAATTATTTTTTTTAGCAAAAATTGCGAGTTTTGCAATTAAAAATTTATTTGCCGAAACACCGCCAGCAATAACTAAATTTTCAATTTTTTGATCATCGTAATCTTCAAGAAAAGCATCATGAAAATTTACCACATTTTGTAAGCGATTTATTAAAATTTCAGCAACCACACTTTGAAAAGAAGCACAAATGTCAGCTTTAGTTTTTTGCGACATTTGTTGCGGAGTAATTTCGTGATGAAATTCCATTCCAGTGATTTTTTCAATCTCTCTGCGAACCGCTGTTTTCAAGCCTGAAAACGAAAAATCAAATAAATGTTGATGGCTTTTGGCGTCAATTAATGGTCGTGAAAATTTATATTTTTTTTGATCTCCTTCTTTAGCTAGTTTTTCAACTTCAGGTCCTCCCGGATAAGGCAAGCCAAGCATTTGCGCCACTTTATCGAAAGCTTCACCAAGAGCATCGTCAATCGTTTCGCCAATTTTTTCATAACAACCCAAACCCTCAGCGAGCAAGATTTGACAATGTCCGCCCGATACCAACAATACTAAATATGGAAATTCAATCTCATCCACCAATCGCATCGTTAAAACATGTCCCTCAAGATGATTGACCGCCAAAAATGGTTTATTATGAACCGCCGATAAAGTTTTGGCGCAAGTCATGCCAACGATTAATCCACCGATCAAACCCGGACCGCAAGTTGAAGCGAAGCCATCAATATCGCTAAATTTTAAATCAGCCTCTTTTAGAGCCTGTAAAATTAATTTATCAATTACTTCGAGATGCGAACGCGCTGCCAATTCGGGAATAACTCCGCCATAAATTTTATGTTGATCAATTTGCGATAAAATGACATTGGCTAAAATATTTTTTTTATCATCAACAATGGCGACGGCACTTTCGTCACATGAGGTTTCAATTCCCAAAACTATCATAAAATTTTATTTAATTTTGCTATTTTTTTCACAGAAATTTTCTAACATAATTAAAGAATTTTCAAGGGTTAAATTACGATTTTCTTGGCGATTATTACCAAAAATAAATTTCTCAACTTGGTGAAAATTTTTTGTAACTAATGCAATAAAAATTGTGCCAACTTGTTTATCCAGCGTTGCTCCCGTAGGTCCAGCAATGCCGGTAATAGCAATCGCAATATCAGCATAAGAATTTTTTAAGGCTCCGCGAGCCATTGCTAAAGCCACTTCTTCGCTAACCGCTCCAAATTCTTCGAGCAAATTTTTATCAATTTTTAGTAAATCAATTTTACTTTGATTGGAATAAACTACAAAACCCCGATCAAAAATTTTTGAGGAGCCTTCAATTTCAGTAAAAAGCCCTGATAACAAGCCTCCAGTGCAAGATTCAGCACAAGTTATTTTCAAATTTTCTTCGGCTAATTTTTGATTGATTTCGCTAATTTTAGCAATTAATTTTGGTGAAAAATTCATCTAAAAACTCCGGCAATTCTTTCAACTTCAATAGTTT
>JBIIFQ010000120.1:0-4148 GCA_044237235.1 Rickettsiales bacterium | reverse complement strand
TTGAAAAATCCACAAAATTTTCACTTGAAATTAACGGTGAATTTGCCGAATTTATCGACATCAAAAACAATCTTTTTACTAAAATTTTTGATTATTTGATAAAGAATTTCAACATTAATTCAAATTTAAAAATCACATTACAGAAAAATATTCCCGTCGGCGCCGGACTCGGTGGGGGATCGTCAAATGGAGCATATTTTATAAAAATTTTGAACGAAATTTTTGCTTTAAAATTGTCAAAAAATGACATGCAAAAAATTTCTCTAAATTTTGGATCGGACATCGCTTTTTTCTTTGAAAATGAAGCTTGTTTAATGAGTGGTCGCGGAGAATTTTTGTCGCCAATTTCACAATTTAAAAATGATTTTAAAAAATTAAAAATACTTTTAATTAATCCAAAAATTCACCTTTCGACCAAAGAAATTTTTCAAGATTTTGCTGAAAAAAAATATCAATTTTCACTAAAAATTTCAGAAAAAATTTTTTTAGAAAATTCTTTACCAGAAATTTTACAAAAATTTAAAAATGACCTCGAAGAACCAGCGATTTCAAAAGCTCCAGTGATATCTGAAATCTTACAAAATTTACAAAAATTTTCACCAATTTGCGCGAAAATGTCGGGAAGTGGCAGTTCATGTTTCGCAATTTTTGATAATGACATCGATTTACAAAAAACTTATGAATTTTTTATCAAAAATTATCCAAATTTTTTCATTAAAAAAGTTAATTTTTGCGATTAATTTTTAAAATTTTTTAACTTGAAAATAATTTTTTTGAAAGTAGATTTATTAAGAATTAAAGAAAAAATTTTAAAATTAATGCTTTTAAATAGTTTGAATAAAAAATTTTAAATCATATGGAAATCGAAGGAAAAGAAGATAAAAAAAATGAAGAATCAAATAAAGTTATACAAATGAATGTTTCAACAACTATTGACAAGGTGATTCCAAAATTTTGCACCAATATCAATATTGGCATATTAAAAAACAATAACTTGGTCCTTACTTTGGTTTATAATGAAAGTGAAAACTTCAATTCGGCAGTGATAGATAGGGTTGTAATAGATATAGAGCATGCGAAATCTTTAAATTTAATATTGTCAAAAATAATTGAGGATTATAACAATGGTTCAGAAAAATAACATATTTCCACAATCAATTTATTATCCAGATTACAAATATCAATCTGGAGAAATTCAAAACATAAAAGAAGAAAAAAACATAGAAAACCTTTCACCAATATCATTGGTGAAAACCGCTTTAAAACAAGAAATTAAAAGAATAAATTCTTTTAATGAAAAACTTAAAAACAAATATCCAGATCTTCTTAAATATGACAGATAACACCCGAAGCCTTGATGCGAAAGAAGTTGCCGAACTTCTAACTAACTGGCAAAAATCCTCTTTATTGGAATCAAATAAAATAGAAAAAGCTATTGAAAGGCTCGAGGATTATAAAATAAAAATGAGTGAAGCAACTATCGCAATGGAGAATGCAAGAAAAATTTACGAACAAACCTGGGGTTACTTTTTTAGAAAAAATATTATAGCTTTACTTCTTTTTTTTGCATTTTTTATATTAATAATATATTCATTTTTTCATGACAAAGATTTAATTTTGCAAAGTAAAGATGGAACAAGTGCCACGGTAATCCAGAGTATCAAAAAATAGTCCAAACTCAACTTAAAAATATAACTAAAATCCCATTGCGGGTTATTCGCGTTTAAAAAATAGCCTAAACGGCTATTTTTAGCGGATAACGGGACAAGGAGCGAAGCGAAGCAATCCCAGTCGCGAATCTTTTTTGAAAAAAAAGATGAAGCGTTTCTCCACAAAAAAACTCAAAAAACCCCAAAAATTTATCGCGGATGTCGCGATTTATTCGCGACGGAGCGATTCAAAGCCCCATAATTAATTAGTCTCTCGAAAATACCGCTTCCAATATTAAATCAGGCGATTGAATTTGAAGGCGAGTTTGCGTAAGGTTATTTGCGTTAAAAAAATAGCCTAAACGGCTATTTTTAGCAAATAACGGGATCAGGAACGAAGTGACGCAATCCCAGTCGCGAATCTTTTTCGAAGAAAAAGATGAAGCGTTGCGATAAATTTCTCATAATTAATTAGTCTCTCATAAATAATGCTTCCAATCTTAAATCAGGCGAGTGAATTTGAAGGCGAGTCTGCGTAAGGTTATTTGCGTTAAAAAAATAGCCTAAACGGCTATTTTTAGCAAATAACGGGATCAGGAACGAAGTGACGCAATCCCAGTCGCGAATCTTTTTCGAAGAAAAAGATGAAGCGTTGCAAAAAATTCGGTCGCATCATTTAATATTGGAAGCGGTATTTGGCTATTTCAATCGCGCCGTAGGTTATTATGCCATAGGCCCCCGCCCTTTTAATCGCAATCAAACTTTCATAATATAAATCGTCAAAATTAGTTCCGCTATTTTGCGCTAAAAATTTTAGCATGGCATATTCGCCACTCACTTGGTAAGCAAAAATTGGCAATGAAAAATTTTGCGAGGTTAATTTTATAATGTCAAGATAACACATCGCCGGCTTAATAATGACGCTATCCGCCCCCTCCTTGATATCCAAAGCAATTTCTCGCAAAGCCTCATCGCTATTATGAAAATCCATTTGATAATTTTTTTTGTCGGATTTTTTTAAATTATTATTAGAGCCAACCGCCTCGCGAAAAGGACCATAAAAATTTGAGGCATATTTTGCCGAATAAGCCATCAAGCTTACATTATCAAAACCTTCAGCGTCTAAGGCTTGACGAATTTTTTTAATTCTGCCATCCATCATGTCGGAAGGCGCAATAATATCGCAACCCACTTGAGCTTGTACCAATGCTTGTTTGCATAAAATTTCAATCGTGGCATCATTTTTAACATATTCTTTTTCATCAATCAAACCATCGTGACCATGCGCAGTATAAGGATCTAAAGCGACATCGGCAATAATTAAAATTTGCGGAACGGCATTTTTTATTTCGCGAATTGCTCGACAAATTAAATTATTTTTATTATAAGATTCTTCGCCATTGGCAGTTTTTAATTTTTGCTCAACCACGGGGAAAAGCATGATAGCCTTGATTCCAAGCGACCAAGCTTCTTTAGATAATTCCACCGCTAAATCAATCGATAAACGAAAAACATCGGGCAAATTATTAATTTTTTCTTTACAATTTTTGCCCTCAATCACAAAAATTGGTAAAATTAAATTGCTCGGGCAAAGTGCGGTCTGAGCAACTAAATCACGCATCGCCTCACTATTTCGATTACGACGCAAACGAGTTAAAGGAAATTTTTCACCACAATAAATTTTCATAAAAAACTAGATTAATTTTTATAATTCTTTACCATTATATTTTATTAAAATTATTTATCAAAAAGCATTTTATTCGCCGTGAAATCACAAAATTCTAATTTTAAAAAAAGATCTTTTGGGCTTCAAACCATTGAAGAGAAGATGTCGCATTTATTAAAGCCAATTTTTCAAGGCTCGAAAAAAGAATTTATTTTAATTAATAATTTGGTGAAAAATTGGGCACAAATTGTTGGTCCAAAATATGCTAAATTTTGCGCCCCAAAAATGGTAAATTTTGAAAAAAATAAAACTGGCGCTAAGCTTACGATATCAGTCTTCAACAGCTCCGTCGGCTTTTTTTTAGAAAATAATTCTGATATAATTATCGAAAGAATCGCCACTTTATACGGCTTTAAATCCATCAATCGCATCATCATCAAACAAGAACCAAAAAACATTGAAATGGAACAGCTTGATAAAAAAATCAACGATAAAAATATTGAAAAAATGGTCGATTCAACACTTGAAAACATTGAAAATAAAGAGCTCGAAGCCACTTTAAAAAAACTCGCTGAAGATATTTTTGGGAAATGAATTATTATTTTCCCATCAATCTCAATCTTTCTTCGCGCATTTTCTCAAAATCTTCGCCAGCGTGATAAGATGAGCGCGTGAGAGGACTCGAAGCCACCATTAAAAAACCTTTGGAATAAGCCATTTTTTTATAAAACTCAAACTCGTCGGGATGGACGTAGCGGTCAACTGGCGCATGACGTAAAGTCGGACGTAAATATTGTCCAATCGTCAAAAAATCAATTTCGGCACAGCGCATA
>JBIIFQ010000119.1:0-4151 GCA_044237235.1 Rickettsiales bacterium | reverse complement strand
GATTTTTTTTCTAAATAATTAATTGTAATAATCAAGATTATTCGTAAATTATTATTTTATGTTAAGAAAATCTGGCGCTAAGCCTTTAGAACTCAGAAAGCCACTTTTAAGCGAAGAAGAAATAAGGAAATTATTGGGCGAAGATGATGAAAAAGAACGAGTTCCTGATCCCAAAATAATTAAAAATAAATTTGAAAAATCTATCAAAGAAAGAAACTTAATCAAAATAATTTCTCATCGAAAACTTTTAGAAAAACATAATTCTACTCAAAATATTTTATAATAAAATTTAAACTTAAAAATTATATAAATTGTTATTTTCAATTTTTTTGCTATAAATCTGATGATTGTGGAGCGGAGTTAATATTTTTAATTGAATCATATTTGATTTTTTCAATTGCTATTGCCCATTTTTTTGATAAATATTCAGTTACGGAATATCTTTCGCTTTCAATTAATTCTCTATCAAAAATTATTATTTCGCCAATATTTCCATTATAATAGTCATTTTGTTTTTGGGCAATTCTGCCTTTATTATAGCTTCCTAGCGGATTTTTGTGACTTGAATCGGGAGATAATAAAATTGAATTGTTTATCCAATAAATTGATCCATATTCGGAGGTGAAAATTATATTATGAATATTAGGTTCGTTATTTTTTGAATAATTAAATTCTGAAAATAATGTTGTTTGTGAATTAAGGTGGCTATATCTTATTTTGTTATTTCCGTAATATCCAAAATTAAGCATACTAGCGGCGCTAGTGAAAGGTCCCTCTAAAAAGCCACCAATAAGGCTACAATTTTTTAAAGACGCACAATTCCCTTTTTTTTCTACGACAAAAATAGTATAATTTTTATTAACTAAAAAATTTCCGCTAAATTCAAGAGAGTCGTTGACGCCATCAAAATAGAGGGAATGAATATTGTTGATAGAATTTTTTCGGAAAGTTGGGTGATTGCCTGAGGTCGATTGGATTGAATGATTTTTTTCCGAAGATAAATCTTTCCACCTTGATATTGTTGTATTATCCTCGATTGTTAGCTTGTCTTTGAAATCGGCATCAACGCTATAAACATTATTTGAAACTGAATCATACCAAAGCATCAAATCAGAAATCCTTCTAACCCTTGAATTTTGCGTTAACTGCATGGCGCTGGCAACCCTAGAGTCGGTATATAAATCTATTCCAGATGAAATTCCTAAAATTAAAATTCCAATTATTAATAATACCACTGAAATCTCGATCAAAGAAAATGCTTTTATAAATTTTTCTCTTTTCATTTTTAACTTATTTAATAGGTAATTTTAATTTTAAAAATTTTAAATCTTTTAAATATTAATGCTATTATTTTTATTTAAATTAGGTGTTATTTGATATGTCAATTGATTATTTTAGTCGACTTGCGGACTGAAACTGGATTTGAATTTTTATTTACTTGGAAGAAAAGAAAAGTAACCTGGTACTTTTTTTCCTCATTGCTTCGCTTCTAAATAAGGCTTTGATTAAGAAATGGTTTTTTGGTTTATCAATGTGCATCTCTGTTTAGGATTCTAATTAAAAATTATCAACTTTTATAAGAAATTAAGTTGAGCTGTATTTTGATGCTGAATTTTTTTAGTCTTTGTTTAAACCTAATCTCCCCATCTTAGATCTTAAAGGACTCACGCTAATATCACTCGTGGGAGAATTGGTTGGTGTTTTTTGATTATCAGGCTCCTTTAGATCAGACTCTTTTTCGTTTTTCGTTGAAGCAATAGTTTTACTCTGGAATGACATAAATAAGCCTAGAGATTCACCTAAGGCTTCTACTTTTAAATCATCTTTATGATCGGGCATTTTTTGGGGAGGAGATGAAAAGATAAGTTTCTTAGGTTTTATTGGAGAGTCTTGCTTAAGTTCCTTGTCATTTCCCAATGAAGGTTCTTTAGTCTTTTTGATGTATTTTGTTTTTACTTTTGCATTATCTAATCTTGCATTACGTTCAGCAAGACCTGTGCCTGTTAATCTGATATCATTAATATTTTTACTTTGATATAATTCATTTCTTGGAATCATAAACTTGCCTTCCAGACCGCTAGATCTATCAGAGTTTATGGCTATCTCTCTTAATAAAAAACCATGATGCATAATTAAATGCTCAACAATTATACCAAGAGGAACATCTGTTTCATCACCTTTTTGTAGGAAAAGATTGCGATATTCATTATATTTCTCTTTATCAAGATTAAATACTTTCTTGTATTTTGCTTGTTTTTCCTCTGTCATTTTATTGTACTCCCTATCAAATCTTGGTAAAACCATTGGCAAATTACCTTTCACCATTTTGCCAGGAATTTCAGCATTAAATGTCACCTCTTCTATCATCTGATTCACTTTAACGCCTTTTCCCACGTCAACATTAACATCTACCAAATCACCATCTTGTCTTAATTGAACATAATCTGCCATTGATATAGAAATTGCGTAACCATTGCCAAGAACTCTCCCAACTGGTTTTTTGTCCTGAGTATAGCCATAGGGAACAGCTCTATCTCCACCGGCGGCTCCACCCATGTTGCCAGCTTCATATTCTGCAGCCACCCATGGGAATTTGGAAGAGGCAACAACTGTATTTCCTTTTGCTTCAGTTCTGGTCATTAATTCTTTAACGGCGCTATCATACACTTTTCCAGCATTAAAAAGCGCAGTAGAAATTTCACCTATTTGTGCCTTAGCTTTAATTTCCATTAGATATCCTCTAGTTTCATTTTTAATTTTTTCCTCCCTCTCAGGATTATTAATTAACCCATCAGATTTAAGGGTTATGCCTTTATGTTTTAAAGTAATCATATCTTTTATTTCATCCGAAGATCGTTTTACGACTTTTCCATCTTTATCAAGCTTTGTGCTATTTAATGCCTTACCTCTAAAGAGATGTAACGTCTGATCTTCTTGCTCTTTTGATATTGGACTATCAACTGCTTTTGTTTTTTCTTTTTTTAACTGTTGCTCGAGACCAACAATTTTTTGAGATGAGCTATATGTCTTTTTATATTCTCTGGTATTTCTAGCATTTTTATTTGCTGGAGTTTTGAATTCTTTATTAGCTTCTTTGTCTTGTTTATCCAACTCCTCCGCCTTAGCTTTGCGAAGTGGTTCTTTAACATTCTTTAGATTTTGTTTTATTTTATCAATCTCAGGGCTCTTTGTTTTTACTGAAAATAATTCATAATCGTCAGATCTTTCTTTATCCGCATTTGGGTTAAAATTGTCAATTTGGTCATCCATCATTTCAGATAGTAGGTCAGTGTAATTGGTCATATTAGAGTCGCTTCTTGTTAATTTGTAGCTACCCTCTCTACCACTTTTCTTATCCAATTCTGACTCTATTTCACTTTTATCATCATCCGAATTATGACCCGAATCTATTTTTAATATCTCTTCTTGCCAATTCGCTGGAGAAATATGTTTTTTAATTGCTTCCATTATTTTTAAAATACTTACATCACCATCAGGATCATCTATTGGAATATGAGTGTTAATTGAGCCTTCATTTTCTTGACCATTAAGCGTATTTATGGTTCCTGGTAATGAATCTTGCTGAAATAAGTGTCTTAATGGATTTTTATCATCCAATATTAATGATTTTACTCTTTTATAAATTAATCTTACATAATTTAAGATTTCATCTGCTGGTTTGTCATTTATAATTGTTTCATTAAGAATTTTCCATAATTGACTTCTCTGATCTTCATTCAATAAATTTAAATCACTTAAAACCATACCTTGAATATTAGAAGCTTTTTGTTCTTGTCTCAATTTTGCCAATGCAACCTGCTTACTGAAATCTACATTTTGAACGCCAAATTTTAATGCCTTATCTTTATCGTAAAGATTTACTAAATCAGCATCTCTTTCTCTTAAATTTTCATGATCTAAATTACCACATTCAAACCAAATATTGTTTTTTTCTTCAGGGTTCTTTAGTAGCCCTATCATGGCTCTTGCTGTGTAGCCACCGCAATAATCATCTCTTAAACCTCCACTTGGGTCTATTTGAATTTTATAAACCTTGCTTTTTTCATAATGAAATTCTAATTGTACTTCGGTAATCTTGGTAATTAAGCCTTCTATTTTTCCTCTAAATGGATTATTATCATCATGAATAT
>JBIIFQ010000118.1:0-4206 GCA_044237235.1 Rickettsiales bacterium | reverse complement strand
AGTATTAAGTCGACCACGATGAGCCATGCCGATGATGATTTTTTTCACGCCACTTCGCGCCGAAGCGTCAATAATTTTTTCAACCGCGCAAATTGAAGATTCTCCGCCTTCGATTGAAAATCTTTTGGCACCAGGAAAACGTTTATGTAAAAATTGTTCAAAACGTTCGGTGCGAATAATTTCTTGTAAAATTTTATGTTTTTCAGTTTTTGAAACTGCTTCGAAGGCACTATTTTCAACTTCGCGCGCCAACCAATCTTTTTGTTGTTGATCACGAATATATTCAAATTCACATCCAATTTTATTGCAATAAATGTAATTTAAATTGGTAATCGCTTGATTTAATTTAACTTTTTGTCCGCCATAATTAACTTCTTTTTCTAAATCAGAATTATCGATGTCGTTATTTTTTAAATCAATTTCCGCAACATATTGAGATGGCGTTAAGCCAAGCGGATCAAGATTCGAAGCCAAATGTCCAAATCTTTTATAATTAGCAATTAAATTTTGTAACCGAATATTTAAATCTTTCGAGGCAATTTGTGCAACATTTTTAACATCTTTTTTTGGCAATTCTCTTGGAGAATTTGAAGAAATATCATAATCTTGCGAACCAACAACCTTAAGATTTCTCTTGCCCCAAGACGGACCGTTATAATCAGCCAAAATCGCTTGCACTTCGTCATGATTTTGCGAAAAAAATTCAGCCCAAGAAGCATCGACCGAAGCCGGATTTTGTGAATATTTTTGATAAAGCTCGTTGATAAAAACAACGTTAGCACTAAAGAAAGGAGTAGTGTTTTCAAGCTGTTGCGACATATTTAAATGTTTAAGTTTTTAATAATTTTTGCTAATTTTAATTTTTTGAAACTTAATTGCAACCTTCGAGAGTTTTTGGGGAAATTTTCAATTTAATCTGAGGAAAAAAGATGTATTTAAATAATAAATCAAAAACATTATTTTCAATTTTAGCGACATACTTAGTCAATATTTTTTAGCAATTATCGCTCGACATAAAAATAACAATATTTTACAATTCATTCAATAAAATCCTATCCCAAGGACATTTTAACGATAACCCAAAGTAAATTTTATGATCAATATTAGTTCTACAAGCACTATTAATCAAGGTAGCATTACGCCACCGCCGATTAAATTTCTGCCACTTCCAACTGGTACGAAATCTTTATAACAATTATAAGAGAAAATATATAATCACCGCCATAATGGCAAAAAATATTGCGGTAAATATTGACCAATCAACTAAATCCCCTTTAGTAGCATTAATTTTAGTATTATACTCAATTTTTATTTGATAAGTTTTGATTAAATATATTAACATCCCTTTGCAATCGTGATAATAAGATTCTTCCTTTTCTATATTCTTCATTAAATCACCATATAAATGATATTTTCTAGATTTATAACTAAAACACAAAATTATTAAAGAAACAAATGCTCCAAACATTAAAATACAAGATGGAAATAGTATTTTGATTGAGCTATCATAAGCAAAGATGAAAACCGATAAACCAAAAATTATTGAGAGTATAACTTTAATTATGCTATGAGTTTTTTCATCCAATACATTCCCCATCTCATGAGAGCTTTTCATGGCATCTTTTACTTCTTGTAAAGCTATTTTGATTTGATTTTCTTCGAGATTTTTATTTAACATTGGCGTGGGTTTTATTTGTTGGTGATGTAATTTTATATTCTTAACTTAATAACCAAGTAAATTTTATTAAGTTAATTTTTTTATTAAATATAATTATTATAATTTTATAAAATAAATGCCGGAAAATAAATAGTTTATCTAAATTTTTATGATAAATAATTAATTATTTTGGAGATGAAGAAATTTGGTAGCGGAGGAGGGAATTGAACCCCCGACACGCGGATTATGATCCCGCTGCTCTACCAACTGAGCTACTCCGCCATAAAGATTTTGATAATGTTTTTAAAAAGTTATTTAAAAAGATTTTATTCTTGATAATTATAAAATCATTTATAAAAAAATTCAAATCTTTTCTTGTCTTAAATAATCAATGATTTTTTAACTTAAAAATTTTTAATAATTTCCTCTTTACATTTAATTTTAAAACTGATTAGACGAAATTATTGTTGTTTTTATTTTGATATTTTACCACTTCAAGCCTTTATTTCCTAGGTTATAAAATTATTTAAAACTATTTTTTATTAATTTAAAAATGCTTAAATTTATTTTGCAACAAAAGTTGTCGATGGTTGTTTTTCTTTGTTTACGCTTAAATTTGTTGATAAGTTTTAAAAAATTGTATTATTTTAGAACAATATTAAAATATTTTTATTTTGTAATATTGTTTAATTAGATTTATTATATATTTATAATTAATTTAGTTATTGCCAAATAAATATTATCAACTTTTAATTAATTTAAATATATGGACATTAAATCTAAAAACTTAACAATATCAATGCCTTCTGATCTATTCGTTTCGCTCGAAAAATCTGCTTCAGCACTCGACAGAAGTAAAAATTATTTAGTCAGAAAATCTTTAGAGGTTTTTTTGGTGAACAATAATTTTTATGAAAAACCTGACAAAAAAGTTGGGGAAGTAAAAACTCGCAAAAAAAGAATAAATAAAGCTTCTTAATTATAAGAGCATGATTTTTTCATAACTCTTGATTTGATCTCGAAGGGTCGCCGCCTTTTCGAAATCAAGCTCGGTAGCAGCCTCGAGCATCTCTCTTTTCATCTGATCAATATCTTCTTTCTTCATATTTTTAACAATTTTTCGAGAATTTTCGTCTTTCTTTTTGCTATAAAGATTTTCCAAAGATGAGGAAATTGATTTGAAGGTTGTGGTTGGGGTAATGTTGTGTTTCTTGTTATATTCGATTTGAATTGAGCGTCTTCGCGACGTTTCCGCCAACGCTTTAACAATCGATTTAGTTTCTTTATCGGCATATAAAATTACTTTGCTTTCCGAATTTCGGGCGGCACGTCCAATGGTTTGAATTAGTGAAGTTTCGTTGCGTAAAAATCCTTCCTTATCGGCGTCGAGAATAGCCACCAAAGCACATTCAGGAATATCTAAACCTTCTCGCAATAAATTTACACCAATCAAACAATCATGTTTGCCACGACGTAAATTTTGAATAATTTCAATACGGTCAAGAGTATCAACATCGGAATGCATATAGACCACATTAATTCCGACATCAGAAAAATAATCCGCCAAATCTTCCGCCATTTTTTTGGTAAGCGTTGTCACCAAAGTTCTAAAACCCTTTTCACGAGTTTTTTTTACTTCTTCAATTAAATCGGCAATTTGATTTTTAGCACTGCGAATTTCGCAAACTGGATCGAGAAGACCCGTTGGACGAATAATTTGTTCAATAATTTCGCCATCAGTTTTTTGCAATTCATACTTACTCGGAGTTGCCGAAACGTAAATTGTTTGTGGCTTAAAATTTTCCCATTCGGCGAATTTTAACGGACGATTATCGAGAGCGCTCGGCAAACGAAAACCATGCTCAACCAAAACTGATTTGCGCGCAAAATCTCCCTTCGACATACCATCGATTTGCGGAACCGAAACGTGACTTTCATCAACAAAAAGTAAAGCGTCGGGCGGTAAATATTCAAAAAGAGTTGGCGGTGGCGAGCCCGCTTCCCTGCCCGTCAAATAGCGTGAATAATTTTCAATTCCTTTACAACTTCCGAGTGAAACCATCAATTCCATATCGTAAGTTGCGCGTTGATTTAGCCTTTGCATTTCAACGATTTTGCCGGCTTTTTCCAATTCGAGCAAGCGCAAATTTAAATCATTTTTAATATTGGCTAAAGCTTTTTGCACAATCTCGGCGGGTGCCACATAATGCGAAGAAGGATAAATCGACACATTGTCAATTTTGCCAAAAGTCTCGCCCGTAAGCGGATCAAATTCGGTAATTTCATCAATTTCATCGCCAAACATTGAGAGTCTCCACGCTTTATCATCAAGGTGCGACGGGAATACATCGACGACATCGCCTTGGACGCGAAAATTACATCTTTCAAAATCAAAATCATTGCGAGTATATTGCATATCAACCAATCGCATTATTAATTTTTGGCGATTAATATGTTCGCCAACTTTTAAACGAAGCACCATTTGCGAATAATATTGAGGCGATCCAATACCATAAATACAAGAAACCGAAGCAATAATTATGGTATCG
>JBIIFQ010000117.1:0-4207 GCA_044237235.1 Rickettsiales bacterium | reverse complement strand
ACAATATCAACGCCTGACATCATCATTTCTGCTAAATGAAAAAGAGCTGTTTCTTCATTAAAATATTTTCCGCCATCAGAAAATGAATCGGGAGTAAGATTTAAAATGCCAACGATTTTGGGTTTAAATTTTACCATTTTCTTTCAAATTTTTTGCGTAAAATTATGGCACCGAGATTTAATAAAATTAAAAATGTTAACAATACTAAAATCGCCCCCGAAGTCTTTTCGACGAAGCCGGCTTCGGGTAAATCCGACCATAAATATATTTGTACCGCTAATGCCGAAGACGGATCTGAAAAGCTTTGCGGAGTGTCGGCGATAAAGGCGACCATGCCAATCATCAAGAGCGGAGCGGTTTCGCCTAATGCGCGCGATACTGCCAAAATCGTTCCCGTCATTATTCCAGGGATGGAAAGTGGCAATAAATGATGCCAAATTAATTGCATTTTGGAAGCACCGATGGCAAGAGCGCCGTCGCGAATTTGAATGGGAATCGAGCGAATGGTATTGCGAGTGGCGATAATTATCACCGGCAAAACCAACATGAATAAAGTCATGCCACCAACTAAACTGGATGAGCGCGGAAAATGCATAAATTGAAGGTAAACCGTTAAGCCGAGCAAGCCGTAAATGATTGAGGGAATTGCCGCCAGATTGTTAATGCTGATTTCAATAATGTCGGTGAGGCGATTTTTTGGTGCAAATTCTTCGAGGTAAAAAGCGCACATTATGGCGATTGGAAAAGCGCAAATTAAGAAAATAAGCATAATCATTAAAGAGCCGACGAAGCTAGATAAAATGCCGGCGATTTCGGGTTCACGCGAATCACCAAATTGAAAAAATTCCCAATTAAAAAAAGTTTCTATTTTATTTTGTTCTTGTAATTTTTTTATCCATAAAATTTGATTTTCTTTTAAGCCCGAAGCGTCATTATGCTTGATAAACATATCAACTTTAGAACTGGCTTTAACCCAATAAATATGCGGTTTATCAAGATTTTTATTTTTTTCAATTGAGTTTTTTAAATCGATATTACTGGCTTTGCTTACAAGTTGATAAAGTAAATTTAAATCGACAATTGAATTAATTTTTGGATCAATTTTGCGAAGATTTTGCTTGATAATTTGACGATGATCGAGAGTTGAAATATCGGTTTCTTGATTTAAATCAAATTCAATACCAATCTTAGTGCTAGTAAAGACGCCGTTGCTTTTATAAATAATCATCGCAAAAAGGGCCACTAAAAAAAACAAAGAAAATCCGATCGAAATTCTGCCCAGAAAAATAAATCTTTTTTCGCTTCTTTTGCGTTTATTAATGTTGTTAATTTTTGATTCAATCATTGCAAAATTTTTTTTATAGAATTTTAAATTTTCTTTTTAAATTAAATAGTATTTATTTATGAAATTTATTGCAAATTTTTAGTAAGCATCGCCTTGATAAAACCTTCAATTTCACCGTCCAAAACCGCTTGAATATTGCCGGTTTCGTAATCGGTTCGTAAATCTTTAACCAATTGATATGGATGCAAAACATAAGAACGAATTTGATGTCCAAAACTATTGTCGCTTTTTGAATTTTCTTTAACGTCCAAAGCTTCTTTTTTCTTATTTACTTCAAGTTCGTAAAGCCTTGACTTAAGCATTTTCAAGGCTTCCGCCCGATTACGAATTTGCGATCGATCGCTTTGACATTGCACTGCAATACTGGTCGGCAAATGAGTAATGCGAACGGCGGAATCGGTTTTATTGACATGCTGTCCGCCCGCGCCCGAAGCGCGAAAAGTGTCAATTCGTAAATCTTTTTCTTGAATTTCGATATTAATTTCATCATCGATTTCGGGATAAGCCCACATCGAAGCAAAACTCGTTTGTCTTTTGCCGTTGGAATTAAAGGGCGAAATCCGCACTAAGCGATGAATGCCAATTTCATTTTTGAGCCAACCGAAAGCGTAACGACCAGAAATTTTTAAAATTGCCGAGCGAATTCCGGCTTCTTCGCCGTCTAAAATATCGATTATTTCGCATTTAAAACCACGAATATTGGCAAATCTTTCATACATCCGTAAAAGCATTAAAGCAAAATCACAAGAATCGGTTCCGCCCGCTCCAGCATTGATGTCAACGAAGCAATTATTAATATCATTTTCGGCACTAAAAAGACATTCGATCTCAAAATTATCACTAAGTTTTTTGAGTAAATTTAAGTTATTTTCAACATCATTTAGCAATTGTGAATCATTCTCAATTTCGGCTAACTCCAAATAACTTAAATTGTCACTTAATAAATTTTTTAAATTATTAAATTTATTAATTTTTTCTTCAATTATTGATTTTTCTTTAAGAATTTTTTGGGCTTTTTCTTTATTGTCCCACAAAGTTGGTTCTTCAGCAATTTTATTTAATTCATCAAGCTGAAACTGCAATTTTCTAGGGTCAAAGGCACCTCTCAACGAGGTTTAATGATTCACTAATTTGTTTAATTAGATCGTTAATTTCGATTTTCATTTTAAATTTTTATAAATAAATTTCGGAAATTGTTTGCGTTACTTTTTTGGCGGCCGAATCGAGCAATAAAGAATTTACATAAATTTTATTGGCATCTTTGCATTTTTTAACACCTTTTAGCATATAGCCGTCGGTGACGCCAGCACAAGCAAAAATCACTTCGCCACGCGCCATTTCTTCGGCACTATATTTTTTATTTAAATCTTTAATACCCATTTTTTTGGCACGTTCCATTTGTTTTTTATTATCGTGAAAAACTAAACGTCCCATCATCTGACCTCCTATTACTCTAAGAGCCGCCGCCGCCAAAACGCCTTCGGGAGCTCCGCCCGTTCCCATATAAGCATCGATTTTAGTGTGTCCCGAAGTGCAAGCGATAACGCCCGCCACATCGCCATCGCCAATTAAGCGAACTCGAGCGCCAGCTTCGCGAACTTTGGCGATAAGTTCTTCGTGACGTGGACGTTCGAGAATCATTACGGTAAGTTCATCAATCGCAACTTTTTTAGCTTTGGCGATATTTTGTAAATTTTTCTTGGCACTATTATCGAGATCGATTATGCCTTTTGGTAAATTGGCACCGACCGCAATTTTTTCCATATAAACATCTGGCGCGTGTAAAAATCCGCCTTCATTGGCAAAGGCGATCACCGCCAGTGAAGACTCGCCAGCATTGGCACAAATTGTGGTGCCTTCGAGCGGATCAAGCGCGATATCAACTTTGCCTCCGCCCTTGCCAACTTTTTCACCGATATAAAGCATTGGTGCCTCGTCTCTTTCGCCTTCGCCGATAACGATTTTACCAGAAATATTCATTTGGTTTAATGTGTGACGCATTGAAACTACGGCAGCTTGATCAGCGGAAACATTGTCGCCCTTGCCAATCCAGTCATAACAAGCGATGGCAGCTTTTTCAACAACATTAATTATTTGCGAAGATAGTGAGGTAAGCATTTTTTAAAATTTAATTTGGAGAAATTTGGGAATAAAAAAAAGGTGGACATTTGTCCACCTAAAATTTAACTAGAGAGCTTTTGCTCTTTGAATTCAACATGTTTACGAACCACAGGATCGTATTTGCTAAAAATCATTTTTTCGGTTTTTTGCTTAGGATTTCTTCTGGCTAAATAATAGAAACCAGTCCCAGCAGAACTTACCATTTTAAACAAAATCGAATTTCTTTTTGATTTTGAAGCTTTAGGTTTGCCAGCCATATTTGACCTCGATAATTATAAATTTATTGATCGTTTTGAATCATCATTTTTAGTTTGATAATTAGCAAAACTTTAATCTTAAAAAAACAATTGTGATTTAAATAAACTCTCAAGTCAAGGCGTTTTTTAAAAACCAAAATTAGCTTGGTAAAATAAAGTGTTCCAAAAAAATTATAATGAATCAAATTTTAATCAAATCGATTGTTTTTTATAAATTTTAGAATTGAATAATTTTCATAAAAAATTGATAAATACAAAAACAAAATTCAAAATGAAAAATTTAAACAAAAATTCAAAAAAAGCCTTTTCTTTGGTTGAAATTTCAATCGTAATTTTGATTATTGGCTTGTTGATAGCTGGAATTTCAAAGGCCGGTGATATGATATTTGATGTTGGTTTAAAATCAGCAAGTTCATTAACAAAAGGAGCGAAAGTTGGTCGCATGGCAGGCTTGGCTTTGTGGCTAGAAACCACTACTAATGAA
>JBIIFQ010000008.1:0-14987 GCA_044237235.1 Rickettsiales bacterium | reverse complement strand
ACATATTACTTGGATCATAATTAAATTTTTCTTTATTGGTATTTTGCGCACCATAAGCATTAATTTTAGTAACTTGTTGTGCATTATGATCAATCCAAACCGAAATTGCTTTACCATCGTAAGCTTCGCTATTTTCTAGGCTGTTTTCAGAAGCGGTCTCATACCAAAAACCTAAATTTTGAATCCGTGAAATAATTGAATTTTGCATTAAAGTGCGAACGCTTGCTAATTTAGTTTCATTATAAATATTAAAACCTTGATAAGCGCCAGCAAATAAAATCCCAATTATCAAAATTAGCAACGACATTTCCATCATTGAATAAGCTTTATGAAAAATTTTTTTATTGAATTTTTTCATTATTTTAAAATTTATACAAATAATTTAACGTGGCTCCAAAAATTCCACCACTGTAACCATTTTCTTGAATAACAGCCCTACTTACGTCAAGCGTTAAGTCATCGGTGAATTTATATCCAATTGAAAATTGTAATTGTCGATCACTTGAAGATTTTGGTAAATTATTTGGAGCATTTGGACGCTTAATATCTCTTAACATCAAAGAAGAACTCGCGGTCCAGCTCGCATATTTTCCAATTGCCGCAATCGTTAAGAAATTTGCAACTCGACCACTTTCTCCTGAAAAATTTTCAGCCCTAACTAATTCAACAAAAGGAATTAAAGAAGTCTCTCTGCCAATTTTATAAAGATATTCCGAGCCAGCCACCAGAGCGGTTTCACGTTTGCGTCCTTCTTTATCAACGCCCAAACTTCTAAATCCAAAATTATAAAATAAATTATCAATCGTTAAAAAATCTTCACCCTCCATCAAGATCGAATAAGATGAAAAGCTTCCCGTATTTCCCGCAAGACCATTATTTGAATTTTCTCTTCCGCGATCATTAATAGCGCTTCGACTTAAATCAGTTGAATCATTAAAAAAACTACTAAAAGAAATTTGACTACCCTCAAGAAGTGCGGTAACATTGGCTCCAAGCCTCTCTCTCAAATTATAATCTTCGGCAAATTGCGAAGCAAAAACACCGATTCTTTTTGATTTTCTGTGCGCAGTTCCAAATGATGGATCGAATTTTCCAATTGAAAATTTTAAATCCTCATTTTCATAATATAATTTTAACTCTTCGATTAACAAACCGGTTTCGGATAATTTAAACCCGCGATCGTCGCTCATAAAAGTGCGATATCTTTCGGGATTATCCTTGTCGCGCGTTGTTAAAACAGAATTTGGTTGAAGGCGCCATTGTGTTTTTACCGCCCAATTTTCATCAAAATGCAATCCAAAATTTGGCTCAATATAAATAAATCCGTTAGAACTTTTAGCATTATTTTTTGATGAGCTAATTATATGATCGCCTTGAAATTGATATAAAACGCTTCCCGATAATTTGGGCCCAGAATAACCCGTGGCGGTCTTTTCATCTTGAGCAAAAGCCGAATTGATTGTTAAAAAACTTAACAAAATTGTTAAAAATTTATAATTTATTTTCATTATGAGTTTGATTTTTTTGGAGAATTATAGTCACCGCGGTGCCGAAATTTTCTTTGCTATCAATTATTATTTTGCCGGCTAATAAATCAATAAAATGTTTAGTTAAATAAATTCCAATTCCGGTTCCCGCCACTGAAATAGAGTTTCCAGCCCGGAAGAACTTTTTACCGATACTTTCTAAATCTTTAGTGGGAATGCCGATACCACTATCAATAACACGAATTGCAACGCAATCTTCAAGAATTTTGCCAATAATTTTGACGTGAGAATTATTGCGAGAATATTTTATCGCATTCGAAATAACATTGCTAATAGAGTGATCCAGAAGCTTTGGATCGGAAACATATTCTGTTGGTAAATCGGTTATTCTTGCGTAAATTTTAATATTTTTTTGTTGAGCAAGATTGGTGTTTTTATCAATTATGTCATCAACTAATTTAAACAAATTAATATCCTGCAAATCAACTTTAATTTTGCCATCGCTATTCTCCATTTTGGCAAGATGCAAAGTGCTATTTATCAAGCCATTCATTCTTTGAATTCCCGATTTAACTTTATCCAAATAACCAAAAACACTCTCTTCGGTAAAGTTAGCATTTTTTAATTTACGCGAAATTAATTCACGATTGCCATCAATAATTTGAAGCGGGGTTTTAAACTCATGAGAAACCAATGCCACAAATTCATTTTGCATTTTGCGCATTTCTTGCTCCTGCTTTAGCGAATCTTTAAGCTGTAGCGTCTTCTCCATTAAAGAATGATTAGCAATCATTACTTTTTGAATTGAGTTGGAGCGATCAAGCGCAATTGAAAATTGCTCGGAAACAATTTCTATCAAATCAATTTCATCTTCAATCCACACATTTTTCTGCGATTGGTGTAAATAAATTCCGCCATTCACAATTCCATTGAAAGTGGTTGTTATCGCGATTTGCGAAGCGATTGAATAATCCAAAGAAATGTCATTAATCTTATCGAAATTTCTATCATTAAAAATATCTTGCGCTAAAGAAATTGATGATTTTTTATTTTTTGTTCCAAATTTTCCATAAAAATCATTTTGAAAATTTATATATTTTTGCAGATCTTGTAAACTTTTTTCTGAATAATCATCTGAAATCATTTTTTTAGAATAGCTTGAGCAATACTCTACAACAAAGGTGGTATCGCCATCTTTAAAATCATGAATTAAGCATCTATCGCATTTTAAATGTTCGCATAAAATTTTGGCAATAGTGCGTGCTAAATTATCAATTCGAACATCGGAAATAATTAAATTTGCTATTTCTCTAAGCGTTCTTTCATTGCGCAAAGTTCTTTCTAAACTTCTAAGTAAGACAATATTTGAGCGGGTTTTTAGTTTATTCGATTCTTCGTTTTTTTTATCATTTTCAATTTTAATAAAACTGAATATTCCATAATTACGCGTCCATTTTTCATTTTTAACAATATGCGGGGAATAGCTGATATGTAATTTAAAATTGCTATATTTGATACTATCCACCGAAGTTGTTAAAATGATTGAACATTGTTGTTGATCGCGAACGGCTTTAATCAAGCGCGCATATTCGGCTTGATCTTCGGAATAATTATCTAAATCAATATCAGAAAATAAAAAATCATAATTTTGTCCAATCACAATATTTTCATCTATATCGAACATTAAATAAAATAATTTATTGGCATAAACTATTGATAAAAAATTGGGAATTTTTTTGTTATCTCGACAAATCATTGTGGCTTCTAAGTGGCTATCCACAAGCACGTGAAGCTCATTTGAATCATCATAATCTTCTTCGAAAGAATCTTCAATTTTTTGATCTAATAATTGTTGATTCATGGTGATTAAAAAAATTAATTAGCTGTAAAAAATCATCAAATAATAAATAAAAAATTTAACGAATTTGTTCCTAAAAATTTGACTTAATTACAAATAATATTCAACAAAAATATTCAAAAAAATTATTTCTTGGTTTTTTTGCCAAAAGTTTTTTTGCCAAAAGTTCTTTTACTCGGAGCCTTCGGATTCAAAGCCCTTTTTTCAATCGCTTGAGCAATTAAATCAACCGCTCTATTGAGTCCGATTTCCAAAATATCATCTTCTTTTTTAACTGAAGTAAATTTTTTATCATGTAATAAATAAGGTCCAAATGGTCCAATATTGGCGACAATTTTTTGTCCCGATTCTGGATGAATTCCAACATCACGAGGCAAAGTTAATAAGCCAAGAGCTACATCAATATCAATCAGAGCTGGATCAATATTTTTAGGAATCGATATTCTTTTAGGTTTTTTAACGGCTTTTTTGGCAGTTTTTTTAGTTGATTTTTTTGGAGCTTTTTTGGCAGTTTTTTTAGTTGATTTTTCTTCAACTTCTTCATCTTTTTTATCCAAACTTTTATCTTCGATTTCACTTCCTTCAAGCTCTAAATAAGGACCGTAAGGACCAATTTTAACCAAAATTTCATATCCAGTTTTCGGATCTTTGCCTAAATTTCTTGGCTCAAATTGCGGTTTCAATTCGCCATTTTCGCCAACCGCCGACTCTTCGCCAAAAATTTGCATAGTATGTTTGCATTCTGGGTAATTTGAGCAACCAATAAAGGATCCAAATTTGCCAAGCCTCAAGCCCAGTTGTCCATTTTTACAAGTTGGGCAAGTATTTTTTAATTTTCCACTTTCATCGCGACCAAAAATATGTTCACCAAATTTTTGATTTAAAACTTCTAAAACTTCTGGGAATGGCTTTTCCATTACTTCGCCGATATTGCCATTAAAATCATTCCAGAATTTTTTCAAGAAAATTTTCCAATCCATTTCACCGTTTGAAATAATATCAAGTTCATCTTCTAAGCTTGCGGTGTAGCCAAATTCAACATATTTAGCGAAAAATTCTTTTAAAAAAGTAACCACAATTCTGCCACGCTCTTCGGGAAAAAAACGTTTTTTGTCAATCTTTACATAACCACGATCTTGCAAAACTGAAATTATGTTAGCGTAAGTTGATGGACGGCCAATTCCTAATTCTTCCATTTTTTTGACCAAACTGGCTTCGGAATAACGCGGAGGCGGTTCAGTAAAATGTTGCAACGGATCGACATCGATTAAATTTAGCGGATCTTTTTCATTGAGTTCGGGTAAGTTAATTTTGGTTTCATCTTCACTTTCAGAATTTTCATCTAAATCTTCGCGATAAACTTTATAAAATCCATCAAATTTAATGGTTGATCCAACTGCTCTAGCCTTAGCATAACTAGATTCTGTAACGATTTCAACCACCACTTGATCGAAAATTGCATCACTCATTTGCGACGCTACCATTCTCTTCCAAATTAAACTATAAAGTGCAAATTGATCATTATCCAAGGAATGTCTTATTTTTTCGGGCTCCAAACTAAAATCTGCTGGGCGAATTGCTTCGTGAGCTTCTTGAGCATTCTTAACTTTGCTTTTGAAAATATTAGGATTTTCCGGCAAATATTTATCGCCATATAAATTTTTAATGGCATTTCTTACCGAAATTATGGCTTCGGGCGCAACATCAATTGAATCCGTTCTCATATAAGTAATTAAACCCTGCGAACTGCCATTTACTTCAATTCCTTCGTAAAGTTTTTGAGCAATCATCATGGTTTTACTCACTGAAAAACCTAATTTTCTTGCCGATTCTTGTTGAAGCGAAGAAGTTATAAATGGTGGATAAGAGCGACGTTTTGCTTGTTTTTTAACAATCGATAAAACTCGATATTTTTTTTGATCGAGAATTTCTTTAATTTTATTAGCATTTTCAGCATTATTAATTGAAAATTTTTCAAGTTTTTTACCTTCAATTTCAAAAATAGTAGCTTGAAATTTTTGCTTTTCTGGGTTTTGTAAATTAATTTTAATATCCCAATATTCTTCGCTTCTAAATTTTTCAATTTCTTCTTCGCGATCGCAAATTAGTCGCAACGCAACCGACTGAACTCTTCCTGCCGAACGACTCCCCGGAAGTTTACGCCACAAAACTGGCGACAAGGTGAAGCCCACCAAATAATCCAAAGCACGTCGTGCTTGTTGAGCATCAACCAAATCCATATCGATTTCGCGCGGTTTTTTTATTGCTTCTAGAACCGAATTTTTAGTGATTGCGTTAAAGACAACTCTTTCAACTTTAGTGGTGGATTTTATAGCTTTTTTACTTTTTAAAACTTCAAGAATATGCCACGCTATTGACTCTCCTTCGCGATCCGGATCGGGCGCTAAAATAATTTTTTGACAATCTTTGGCTTTATCAATAATGTCCTTAACATGCTTAGTTGATTTTGCTGAAATTTGATAATTCATGGCAAAATCATTATTTGGCTCAACCGAACCATCTTTACTCGGTAAATCACGAATATGACCAAATGAAGCCAAGACTTGATAGTCTTTTCCTAAATATTTGCCAATAGTTTTGGCTTTAGCTGGCGACTCAACAATTAAAAGATTTTTCATTTAAAAAAATTAAACATTACGTCTTACGATTCGACCCTTAGTGAGATCATATGTAGTCATTTCGACTTCAACTTTATCACCTTTTAAAATACGAATTTTATTTTTACGAATTTTACCCGAAGCATGTGCGATTATTACGTGATTATTTTCCAACTCAACTTTAAAAATTGTGTTAGGTAACACTTCCATCACAACTCCATTCATTGTTAACAAATCTTCTTTAGGCATGCTTTTATTAAAAAAATAATTATTTTTGATTAAAAATTTGGGTTTTGTAAAAAACTCTTTTTCAGTCTTAACATTAAAAATATTGAATTGCAAGTTTTAAAATAAAAATATTAGGATTTAACCCCAAGCAAATGACAAATTGCCAGAGTTAAATCGCTACGATTTAAAGTATAAAAATGAAAATCATCGACGCCCCAATTATGCAAAATTCTACATAATTCTGTCGCAACAATTCCCGCTACTAATTGACGCGTTTCTTGATTTTCATCCAAACCTTCAAACACATTTTCCATCCATTTTGGAATTTTTGCGCCACACATATTAGCAAAATGTTTTGCCTGCTTAACATTAGTAACAGGAAGGATTCCCGGTACAATCGGCACATAAATTTTATTTTTATGACATAAATCGACGAAACGAAAATATACTTCAGAATCAAAAAAGAATTGAGTGATAATTCGATTGGCTCCAGCATCAACTTTGCGTTTTAAATTATCAATATCTTGTTGCATTGATTTTGCCTCGGGATGCATTTCGGGATAACCCGCCACCGAGATTTCAAAATTAATATTTTCTTGAGATAATTTTTTGATTCCCTCCACCAATTCATTAGCATATTTATAACCATTGGGATGCAGTTGATAATTCGAGCTCGAAGCTGGCATATCACCTCTCAAAGCCACAATATGTCTTACGCCAATTTGCCAATAATTGCGTAAAATTTTTTCAATTTCTTCTTTGGAAGCACCTACGCAAGTAAGGTGCGAAGCTGGTTTTAAATCAGTTTCATTTATTATTCTTTCAATCGTGTGATGCGTTCTTTCGCGAGTTGAACCGCCTGCCCCATAAGTCACTGACACAAAATTTGGTTTTAAATATTTTAAACGTGAAATTGACTCCCATAATTTCATTTCCATTTCATCATTTTTTGGAGGAAAAAACTCGAAAGAAATATTTAATTCACGTTGATTTAGAACAACTTCTTCCAAATTATTGGCGTATGATTTCATAAATTTTTATAAAAATAATTTTAACTTTTATAAAATAATTTACATTTTTTTTGATTAGTCAATTGACAATTACCAAATTACAAAATAAAATTCGCAACTCGTTTTTTAAAAATGGGTCTGTAGCTCAGTTGGTTAGAGTGCGCGCCTGATAAGTGCGAGGTCGGTGGTTCAAGTCCACCCAGACCCACCATTTTTAATAAATGAAGAAAAAATTGCCATATTAAAAAGTCATTTTTTAATAAAATTTTAGTGTTTTTTATCTTGACCCTTTTTGCATTTCTTCAGTAAACACCAAATCAGCAGAAGCCGTTGACACAGATTGCCCACGACTCAAACCAAATGTTCCTTTAACTTTTTTCAACAATGTCTCTGAAATTTGCACACCCAAATTCTCCCCTTTTCTAGAAATATTCTCAACAATATCCTTAAAAATGCCAGAAACCCGCAATTTATCATAAATATTTTTATAAATTTTTTCTCCGACATCGATAACTTTTTGAATTACCTTTTCGGCCATTTTTTGCTTAAACTCTTTATAAACTTCGACCCCCCTTCCTGTTGTTTTTTTTTCATCAACATCAAAATCAAAAATCTTTTCACCACTTTTTTGTTCCAATAAAAAACGAGCTAAAATATTAGGACTTTTTAATGTGCAATTGCCCCTAAGTTGTTTTTTTGTTGGAATGGAAAAAGTAGTTTTACTGTAATCAATTAGCCCTTTGGGGAAAGCTGTGTTATTTGCAATTTTTTTATAAAAATCATCCGCGCTTTTTTTGGAAATATTTTTAACTAATTCTTCTGCAAAATTTTTAGAAAAAGTTTGCGGAGTTTGCAATTGATATGTTGTTACTCCATTTATATGATTCTCCGATCCTTCAATTTTTCTTACATCGTCGATTCTATTACCATCACAATAACTAATTGCCGTTAATTTATTCTCATCATCAACATGAAATATAAAATAAGAAATATGATCATCTAAGCCAGAATTGAAAACATGCATGCTGTTTAATTTGCCATCTTTAATGTGAGTTATTTTTGGAATATTTTTCGAGGTTATTTCTTGATAAATTTCAGTAAAATCTCGATATAAGTCAGATTGTTCAGAAGTAACCTCTGGAATCGATGAAGCAAGAATTTTTTTTATATCCCCTCGATCTTTTAAAGCTTGGGCCTTTTTATAATAAAAATTTTTTAACAATGAAAAGTTTGAGGCAAACTCTTCTAGATTTTCTTTTTCAATGTCATTTAAATCTCTTCCGATTTCAGCTCTGGCAATTATATTTAATGCTGTATCTGGTTTCCGACCAATTCTAAAACATGAAAAACAACCGGAAGAAACAATTTCTTGCTTAATTTCAGATTTATTAAATTTTATAGCGCAAAAAAATGGGCTGGATCCATGCTTATCTTGCTGTTTTAAAACTTCTGGATTAGCTTCAATCATGGCTTTAATAGCCTTTTTTTTGTCTAACTCTATTGCATAAAAAATTGGAGTATAATTAAATTTACTTCGTTGATTTAAAACATCTGGACAATCTTCAATCATGGCTTTAACAACATTTTTTTTATCAGAATAAATTGCGTAAAAAAACGGCATAAGACCATTTTGATTTTTTATAGTTAAAATTTCGCGATCAATCCTAATCATCGCTTTAATAATTTCTTTTTTCTCAATATCTATGGCATAAAAAATTGGATGTAAATATCCAACTTTATTCGAGGGTGAACCATCAAAAATCCCTTTATTGGCAAGCAACAATGGCATCAAAGAATTTATGTCATTTTTTTTAACATAGTTAATAGCAATATTGTAAATATTCGAATCTACTTCTTCATCTGATATAGAATTGGATTGATTTGTATTTTGCAAAATTTAATAAAGCGATTTTTTATTAATGGAGAAATTTGGATTAAAAATATAAATTCTAATTCCCAAATTGCTCACGAATTATGCGCTCTTCTAGCGAATGATTTGAGTTAAATAATATTTTAAATTCTATCGATAAATCTTCAAAAATTTCAACTTCAACAACATCTCTAACCTCTCTCGAATCCGCCGTAGCACTGACGGGACGGTTAATAAAATCCAAAACTTTAAATTTAACTTTTGAATTTGACGGAAGTAAAGCACCATTCCATTTTCGTGGGCGAAATGGACTAATTGGCGTTAAAGCTAAAATTTTTGCTCCAAATGGAATTATAGGTCCGCCGGCAGAAAGATTATAAGCCGTACTTCCAGCCGAAGTTGAAACCAAAATTCCATCCGCCATCAAAGATGAAAGCCTTTCTTTGCCGTTAATTTCGATCTGAATTTTACTGGCTTGATTAATTTGCCTCAAAAGCGCAACTTCATTGATTGCAATGTGCGAATGCTTGATATTATTGATGTCGGTTGCAATCATTTTTAACGGATTTAATGCCGAAATTTCAGATTTGTTTATCTCTTCGATTAAATTATTTTCATCAAAAGAATTCATTAAAAATCCAACCGTTCCACAATTAATTCCATAAATCGGAGTAGAAAAATTTTTAATTTCATGAAGCAAATGAAGCATCAAGCCGTCACCACCAATCGCGATAATCAAATCAAAATCATCAATATTTTTATGATCAAATGTTAAATCTTTGAAGCCATATTTTTTAATCAAAAAATCTTTTTTTTGATAAGCTAAATCATTGTTTTTGGCAGCAATTATACAAATATTTTTAAACATTTTTATTTCGATAAATTTCATTAAGTGCAATGGCCGTGGCGACCGAAACATTTAGGCTTTCAACCTCTTTATTGGTATCAATTCTAACCAATAAATCGCAATTCTTTTTTACTAAATTACGCATTCCTGCACCTTCGGAACCGACCACTAAAACGATATTTTTATATTCTGCAATTTTTTTCTCATTTTCAATGCCCTCACCCGCCAAACCGATACACCAATATCCAATTTTTTTTAGTTTTTCGATTAAATTATTAATGTTTGTCGCCACAAAAATTTCAGCAAAATCAATATTTCCCGCCGAAGCCTTAACCAATGAAGCCGTTTCTTTGGCAGAATTAAATTCACAAAAAACTATTTTTTTAAAATTAAAAGCTACCGCACTACGAATTATGGCTCCAACATTTTGTGGATCGGTGATTTGGTCAAGAATTAAGATGTCGGGAAGGTGATTTTTATCTTGAATTAGATTTAACTCCTCAAGTAAATCAAATTGTGTTTTAAAGTCAAGTTTTGAGGCTCTGACGGCTATTCCTTGGTGAACAAAATCTTTATGAAAAATATTTTGGAAAAAAATATTTTCATGAACTCTAACGATTTTTTCTAAATGTTGAAGAGAGTTTTTGTCGAAAAAAAATTTTAAATCTTCGAGATTATTTTTATTAATTATAATCTCGAAGATTTTTCTTTTTTGATTTTTGAGAGCGAGAAAACAAGGGTTCTTTCCGCCAATCCAAATAAAGTCTTTTTCGCTGTAATTTTGCTCGAAAGAAGCTTTATTATTATCGGACTTAAAGCTTTTGTTGCTCTGGTTGCTCTGGCTGTTGTATTGACTCTGGTTCTTTTGCACTTTCTTGCTCTTGAACCTCTGGTTGAGCTGTTTCTTCATTTTTATTTTGCTCCGTATTTTTATTTTGCTCTTCTGAATTATTCAATGGTTTATTTTCTTCAGTAGGTTTTTTAACGGCGCCTTCAACGTCTTTTTTAAAAAGAATTTTAACCTTTAAATCTTTGATAAACTTGCCATTGATTTTTTCAACTTCATCAATTTTTATTAAATGACGCACATATTCTTTGGTTGATTCAAATTCCAAAGGTTTTGATTTTTTTACATCACCAGCTTTAACAATATACCACTGAGTTCCAACTTGAAATGGCTTAGAAAATTCTTCTTTTTTAAGGCTTTTTAAAGTCTCGATGATTTCTTTTTGGATTGAAGATTCTGGTTTATAATCAACCTCTCCACCATTTCCCGAAGTTTGTGCGTCAATTGAATATTTTCTGGCACCTTCATTAAATTTTAAAGGTTTTTTTGGAGCTTTTAGTTCTTTAAAAATGTTTTCAGCTTGCGATTGGTCATTAAGAACGATTTGATAATATTTATATTCAATTTTATTTTCTAATTCAGTGTTCATTTCGTTGAATTTTTCAACTATTTTTTGATCAGTAATAGAATCTTTTAGTAAATTGTTAACGTAAGATTGACGAATTGTTGAAATTTTAAAGTTTTCAATCGCATCTTTAACTTCAACTGAATTATCAAGACCAAGTCTTTTGGCTTCAGCAACAATTTTTCTATCAAGATAAATTTCTCTGGAAAATAGCTCTATAACTTGATCCGGTAATTTTTCGAATGAAAATTGTGAATTTTTGTTGTTAGCAAAAACTTCTTTGAGTTTTTTTTCGATCTCAGATTTGTAAATATTTTCTTCACCAATTTGAGAGACAATAATGTCATTTACTTTCTTAGTTAGAAATTGCTTTGAAACCGCGAAACCGAATCCTGCAAGCAATGTTATGATTACTAAAATTTTTATTGGGCTTTTTCTTTTTTTTGAATAAAGTTTCATATTCTTAAATTTGAGATTATGTAATTTGGGAAAATGTTATAGTTATTGCAAACTTTCTTAAGATTTTCATCTTCAGCAACCTGCCAAAATTTAATTCCTAAATCTTTAGCAAGGATGCCACCGGTAACTAAAATATTATCGATTTTAAAATCACCGGCACCTTTAATATCAGTTTCTAAGCCATCACCAATAGCAATAATTTTGCTTTTATCGGTAATTAGAAATTTTTCTAATGCCATTTGATAAACTTTTGAAAATGGCTTTCCGTAATAATGAACGGTTCCACCAATTTTTTGATATTCTAAAGCAAGCGCACCCGCACAAATCATTTCGATTCCATTTTGTTTTACAACAATTAAATCGGGATTTACGCAAAGCATCGGCAGTTTAAATTCATTTGCTTGAATTGCAAGAGGTAATTTTTCGGAAATTTTAGAATTTTCATTTTCAAATCCTGTAGTAAGGACGAAGTCAGCTTGCGAAGGGTCTTCGACTTTTTTATACTCAAGTCCATCAAGTAAATCTAGGTCTTTGCGCGGACCAATGTAAAAATAATTCTTACCAAAATTGGTAAAATTATTTTGTTGATTTTGCTGTAAATCAATATAGCAAGATTCACCCGAAGTTAAAATAAATTCGTATAAATTTGGCGTTATACCAAAGTCATTTAAGGTTTGAGCGACCTTGGAGGCTCTTCTTGGTGCATTTGATAAAAAACAGATTTTTTTACCAATTTTATTTAAATATTGAAAAGTTTCTAATGCTTGAGGGTAAAGTGCGGATCCATCATGCACTACCCCCCAAACATCGAATATGAAATAATCATACTTTTCTATAATTTCTTTGATGCCATTTACATGCTTCATAGAAATTATTTAGTCATATTTTTTGCCATTTTAGCAAATGATTTCATCGAGCTTTTAGAATATTTCATTTTAACCATATCGCCAATTCTGATTACAGATTCTTGTTTTTTGTCATCAAGAATTATCCAGCAATTTTTAGGATCAATTTTATCAGAAATAACTCCACTCGCGATGACTCTTCTTTCAACTTCAGACTTACCGCTAATAGCATTTTCTACTTCATATTGACCAATTAATTCAAATTTATCGCCATGTTTAATGCCATCTTCCGATCCAAGATTAACTTTGAAAATTGCTTTACCATCAAAAGTTCTTTTTTCTAAGATAAATCCACGTTTAGCAAAAGCATTTCTGATTGCAGACTCGGCTTCGTCAACCGCGTCAGCACCAGCTTCACGGACTAGACCGTCATCTCTTTGCAATCCACCTTCTTGAGTTCCACCAACTTGAATTCCACCCAAACTAAATCCACCATCTTGCTGAACATTTTCAGTTCTAACAGATTTACCATCAAGCTCAATAGTATCAATAACCGCCAAAGAAGGAAGTTCGTAAATTTTAATATTTCCTACAACTTGTGCATTATAAACAAATTTTGGAGGAATTGAAATTACATCACCAGTTTTTGGATTAATATAAGTGCTTCCCGAAACATATTTGTTGGCAAAATTAGCATTTGCAATTGAACCAGAAACCGCGTAATCAGCCACTTTTGGACCTTTATACGAACCAGTTTTGTTCATTTCTGAAAGCTGAACTTCTTTTTGTAATTTTTCAGTGGCTTTACGATCAACAAGTTCTGCAAGTTTATATTTAGATAAAATGCTTTCCATGCTAGTAGCAACTGATTTGCCTAAATTTGATTGCTTAGCAACTTCAATTTCACTTTCCTCAAAATCAAAAATTGCCACTTTTAACAACTTATTTTCAAGTGTTTTTTCATCGGGCATAAAATCGCTTTTCGAAATAAATTGCTTTTGATATTTATCGAAATTTTTAATAGTTGGCGTGCAAGACGCAACAATAAAAAGAAGTGCTAAAAGTTTTAATTTCATATTTTTTTATTTTATAGATTTAAAGTTGCATTAATTCAAAAAATTATTTTGGATTAACTATCTTAGTTTAAAATTCCTAGTGTTTTTAAAATTCCGTCTTTTTGAATTTGCTCTTCTAAAGCTTTTATTGCAGCCTTAGTTGATTCAGACTCACCAATTGTAGAATTACCCGTAGCCTCAACATTGTTGCTCGCAACAATTTTACCCTGTGAAGAATTTTCAAAATCAACATTTAATTTAGTAATGTGTGAGCCATAAATAAAGTTCCGAGTTGCCTCATATTTTGCACCAATTACGATTTGGTTTGGATCAGATTTATCTAGCGCTTTAGCGATTTTTAGCTTCTCTTTATTTAAAGCACTACGTAAAATTTGCACCAAATCTTTTGGCGAAGATGAATCGAAGAAAAACTCAATCGAAGAAGATGATTTTTCAAATTCATTTTGATATTTTGCGATCAAAGAAAGAATGCTTTTCATGTCAATTTCTTCTTGCGCTCCAGATAAAATTCGGGCTTTTAAATCAAGCTCTTTGCATAAATCCAAAATTTTTATTAAACTCGTTCTTCTTTGAATTGGATTAGACTGAATTGAGTTTTTATCAAGATCATTAATCTTTTTTTGCACAAATTCAACCCGCTCTTTTTGCTCTTTTATAAATGGATCTCTTTCAACCGAAACCTCAACATAGAATTTTTTTTCAACTTGCTCACTTTTAGAAACCTCATATCCAGCAAAACTAATTTTTTCAATGGATTGACGGACTTTTTGGCGCATTTCTTCATTGTAACTATTTTGATTTTCTTCTTTTATTAATTCAGATTCAGAAGAAATCGAGACCATCAATCTGCCCGCCGCATCTGCCAATGCAGTTTTGGTTGCCTCTTCTAAAGTAAATCCTTCAGCAACACCGTAAATCATGTCGATATTGTTAGCTCTGGGCTTTACAAACCAAGAAGGCAAGTCGCCTGATTTGGCAAATGAGCTTGCTACGAAGCTGATTAGCAATAAAAAAGCTAAAAATATTTTTTGAAATTTGTTATTCATCGAGATCTTTTAAAATTGTTTTTGAACCTGATTGGATATTGTTTATTCTTGATGATGCAGATGATGATTTATTTGACTTTTGTGCTTCATAATCATCTATTCTGGCACTTGAACAAGATAGGATTAAAAAAAATAATGTGAGGAAAATAATTTTTTTCATAATTTTGTTATTTCGTGGTATAAAATTCTTTTCCGCTTTAAATATTTAAAGCGGAAAAGAAAATACTTTTA
>JBIIFQ010000124.1:0-4036 GCA_044237235.1 Rickettsiales bacterium | reverse complement strand
TGAAGCCATTTTTGGACCAATTCCAGAAATATTATTGAAGCTTTTAATGTCGCCGACGGTCAAGGCTTTTGCAAGCTCTTCAATCGTTAAAGCGCTTAAAATTTTTTGTGCCATTTTAGCGCCAACGCCTTGGACTTTCATTAACTCCAAAAACCAAATTTTTTCGATTTCATGAACGAAGCCATAAAGTTCGATGGCGTCTTCTTTGACAATGGTTTCAATCACCAAGGTTATTGCTAAATTTGTTTGATTTTGGCGAAAAAATTGCGCAGTTTTGTGCGAAATAAAAACTAAATAACCGACACCATTAACATCAAGAATGCATCTGTCATCATTGACTTGATCGATATTTCCACGTAATTTTCCAATCATAAATTTTTTGCTTTTGTTATTTAAATATTTAAAATTTTCATATTAATTAAACTAATCATATGACTAAAAAGTGCAATTACAACATTGAATGGCGAGTTGAAAAAAATTTAGTAAAATACGACGAAGCCTTGAAATTAATGGAGCAAACTGCTCAAGAAATTATTGAAGAAAAGCGTGATTCTTTGATTTGGGTTTTGGAACATTACCCAGTTTATACTGCGGGAATTAGCGCTAAGGATGAGGATTTACTCGATAATAAAAATATTGAAGTGTTTAAAATTAATCGTGGCGGTAAATATACTTATCATTGCCCTGGTATGAAAATAATTTATGTATTGCTCGATTTAAAAAAACTTTTTTATCCCGCCAAACCAGATATATCAAAGTTTGTTGAGTTTCTTGAATTATGGATAATTGCCGTTTTAAAAAATTATAAGATTGAAGCGGGAATCAGAAAGGGTAGGGTTGGACTGTGGGTAGAAACTGCGACGGGCGAGAAAAAAATTTCGGCAATTGGCATAAAAATTAAAAAATGGGTGAGCTATCACGGCATTGCACTTAATGTTAATCCTGACCTTGAAGGCTTTAATAACATAGTTCCATGCGGTATTAAAGAATTTGGAATTACTTCACTTTCAGAACTTGGAATTAAAAATTTTGATGAAGAAAATTTTAATAAAATCTTAAAAAAAGAATTTGAAAATTTACAAAAATTATTTTTTAACTCTTGAAATTACTCGATTTGTGAAATAAGTTTGTTTTACAAAAATTTTAAATCATCAATCATAAATTTAATCAATTATGCAACAATATAATTTCGATGTCGAGGTTGGAAAAATTCTAAATCTCATGATAAATTCGCTCTACGCTAACAAAGATGTAGCCCTGAGGGAGTTGGTTTCAAATGCTTCGGATGCTTGCGATAAAATGCGTTATTTAATTGCTCAAAATTCTGAAATCGCTGATGATGAATTAAAAATTACCATCACCACCAATAAAGAAAAAAAACAGTTGATTATTGTTGATAATGGTATCGGCATGAATCAAGAGGATTTGATTGAAAATCTCGGCACTATCGCCAAATCTGGCACCGAAAATTTTATTAAATCTTTAACGGGAGATAAACAAAAAGATGTGCAATTAATTGGACAATTTGGGGTTGGTTTTTATTCATGTTTTATGATTGCCAAAGCGGTCGAAGTTATAACCAGAAAATATAATGAAGACAAGACTTGGTACTGGCAATCAGAAGGTTCTGCACAATTTTCAATTAATGAAAGTGAAGAAAAAATCGCGACTCGAGGCACTAAAATTATTTTACATTTAAAAGATGATGCCACTGATTTTTTCGATCGTTTTCACATTAAGCATGTGGTGCAAACTTATTCCGATCACATTAATTTTAAAATCGATTTTATCCCTGAAAATATTGAAGCGGGAGCTAAAATTGAAACTTTAAATTCAGCTTCGGCTTTATGGAAAAAACCTAAAGATCAAATTACTTCAGAGCAATATCAAAATTTTTATAAACATATTTCGCACCTTCCCGGTGAGCCTTATTTAACGCTTCACAACAATGTTGAGGGTGCGGTGAGTTATACAAATTTATTATTTATTCCGAGCTCAAAACCGTTTGATTTATTTCATCCCGATCGCAAAACTTCGGTAAAACTTTATGTCAAAAGAGTTTTTATTAGCGAAGATTTGAGTTTAGTTCCCGCTTGCATGCGATTTTTACGCGGTCTGATTGATTCCGATGATTTGCCTTTGAACATTAGTCGCGAAACTTTACAACACAGTGTTGTGATTGATAAGATTCGTAAAAATGTTGTTAATAAAGTTTTGTCGGAACTTAAGAAAAAAGCCAATGATAATGAAGAAAAATATTTAGAATTTTGGAATAATTTTGGTGCAGTTTTAAAAGAAGGTTTATGCGAATCGTCAGAATTTCGTGAAAAAATTCTTGAAATTTGTCGTTTTTATTCGTCAAAATCTCCGGATAAATACATCACTTTGGCTCAATATTTAGAAAGAGCCAAGCCTAATCAAGATAAAATTTATTTTTTAACCGGAGAAACGGTTGAGAAAATAAAATCTTCGCCACAGCTTGAGATTTTTTTGCAAAAAGATGTTGAAGTTTTATATTTAATCGATGCGGTTGATGAGTTTTGGGTAACAGTAGCTTTACCTTACAAAGACAAGGAGTTGCAATCAATTAATCGTCACGATGTTGATTTAGAAAATATTGACAAAAAAGCTGAAGAAAAAAATGAAGAAGATGACAATGAAAGCAAAAAAGATCAAGATGAAAAAGATGTAAGCAATTCGCAATTTAGCGGTTTACTCGATTTTATTAAAAATATTTTAGGCGATAAAATTCAAGAAGCGCGAATTTCTAAAAAATTAACCGATTCACCGGTGTGTTTAGCTGTTGATTCGCGAGCTATGGATATTCGTTTAGAACGTTATTTACTTGAACAAAAGCAATTAAATTCAGCTTCGGCAAAGATTTTGGAAATAAATCCTAATAACAAAATCATCAAAAAATTAAATAAGAATTATCAAAATGATGATGGTAAAAATGATGCCAAAGATTCAATTCAAACTTTGTTTGATTTGGCCTGCATCATTGAAGATGAGCCGATTAAGGATGCTAAAGATTTTTCACGAAGATTACAAAAATTAATGAAATAAAATTATTTTTTTGATTTTTCTTCGCTATTTTTGATGATCTCAATTAAATCTTGAGCTCTTAATTTTGCAACTTTATCTTGGGTTTTTTCAAGCTCAATAATTGCTTCATTTGCTAATTTTTGTGCTTTATCATTTTCTTTTAAAATATAATTATATTCTGCTAACATTAAAAGTGCTTTACCGTCATTGTTATCAAGCTTGTAGGCACTTGCGAGACTTTTAAAAACTAGGGCGTTTTCTTGTTCGAATTTTTGAGATTTTTGTAAATTTTTAATGGCTAAATTTAGCAAAAATTTATCATCAGTTTTTAATTCTAAAATTCCGTTAGCAAAAGCAATTTGCGATAAAGTTTTGGATTGTTCATCAAGATAATTTATGGCTTTTTGATAATTTAAAATCGCCCCATAAATTTGGTTTTGATTAAATAAAAATTCAGCTTTAAGTTCGTATAAAAATCCATCGCGAGGGTTGTTTTTTATAAGCTCCTCAAGAAGTTTATTTGATTCTTTAAAATCATTTTTTCTAAAATATGCAATCGATTTTGCCAATTTTGAATCTTCATCAAATTTATTTTTTCTAACTCTCAAAGTGGTTTCAACATCCTCCAAAAAACCTCCAATTTTAGCTTGAACTCGATGAAAATTTTTTGTAATTTTTTTATCAAATTCAACATTGGCATATTTATATTTTTGAGCGTGATTTCTTATTAATTTAATTCGTGAAGAAGAAGCAGGGTGGGTTAATTCATAAGGGTCAATCACATTTTTATAAACAGTCGATTGCTCTTGAAAATAATTCATAATCTCTAACAAACCTTTGGTTGGAAGTTTAAGTTTTTCTAAATATTTTAACGCTAAAATATCCGCCGATTCTTCTTGCGAGCGATTAAATTTTAAAGCTAAGCGATTGCCGACTTGAGAACTGCCCATTAATATTGCACTTCCGACTTGAGGATTTCCTGAAATTATAG
>JBIIFQ010000116.1:0-4271 GCA_044237235.1 Rickettsiales bacterium | reverse complement strand
CCATGACGAGATGCCATCGATTAATATTTTACCATTTTTTAAATAAATTTTCGAACCTTTGGTTTTTTCAACTTCAAGTTGTGGTAAGTGGTTGAGCATTTGAGTATAGGGCAACCAGATGTGGTTTGAGCCTAATTTTATATCATCATTATTCATCTTTTGAAAAAATTCTAAGTTTCGAAGAGTTTTTGGCTTTAGGGTTAAATTTTAAACTTTCTACGCTCCAATAATTGGTTGGATCGACTTCTTGTAAAATATTTATTAAATCCAAAACCTCATCTTTCATGCCAATGTGAAAATAGATTTCAATCAAGCGATAATAAGCTTCATAAATTTGATTGGTGCCGTGATAACGATTAATAACTTCATTAAGATTTTTGATAGCGCCAACGTAATTTCTTGAACTGATTTGATAGCGTGCAATCGACATTTTTGCTCCCGCCAAATGTTCATCAATAAAAACAATTTTTTCTTTGGCATCTGCGTTATATTCGGTATCTCTAAATTTGGCAATTAATTCACGAAAAGCTAAAGAGGCTTCTCTGGTATAATCTTGCGCTCTTTCAATTGATGGAATTTTATTATAATAGCTTAAGCCCTTCATATAAAGGGCGTAAGGAACATATTCGCTGGTTGGATGCAATTTGACGAAATCATCGGCAAGTTGCAAGGTTTTTTCAAATTCATTGAGCCTGTAATTGGCGTAAATCGCCATAATTTGCCCCTTGATCGACCATTTAGTGAAAGGAAATTCATCGTCAATTTTTTCAAAAGCTTCGGAAGCGGAATTGTAATCTTTATCTTGAAGCATTTCAAAAGCTTTGACATAAAGATGCTCGGCGGTGATTTTTTCTTCTTTGGTTTGGCATGAAAAAAGTTCAAAAACCAAAAACAAAATAAAAATTTTTTTTAAGAATAATTTTATCATGATTTTCTGATGTCGATGCTGAGTTGATGGGCGCTTAATCCTTCGCATTTCGCCAGAATAGAAGAGGCTTCGCTTAAATTAGCAAAAGATTTTTTAGTGCAAGAAATTAAAGAAATTCTCTTTAAAAAATCATAAACTGATAATCCGCTAGCAAATCTAGAACTTGCTGATGTTGGTAAAGTATGACTCGGACCGGCGACGTAATCGCCGATGGCTTCGGGACTATAATTTCCAAGAAAAATCGCTCCGGCATTGTTGATATTTTTCATAATTTTTGACGAATTTTTGGTGCAAATTTCCAAATGTTCGGGAGCAATTAAATTGCTAATAAAATGGGCGTCTTCGATATTTTTTATTACAAAAATTGCTGAATTTTTTAGAGATTTTTCGATAATTTTTTTTCGCGATAATTGTTTTAAATGTTGGTTAATTTCATCGATAATTTTATTAGCAAAAATTTTGTCATCGCAAATTATAAAAGCTTTTGAATCTTCGCCATGTTCGAGTTGCGATAGGGCGTCGATGGCGATCCAGCTTGGGTTGGCGGTCTTGTCGGCGATAATTGTTATATCAGTTGGACCGGCTATCATATCAATGCCAACATTGCCATAAAGTATTTTTTTAGCGCTTGCCACAAAAGCATTTCCAGGGCCGACAATTTTATCGACGGCATCTATCGATTCAGTGCCATAGCACATTCCGGCAATCGCTTGAGCACCACCAATTTTATAAATTAAATTTACACCGCAGAGCTTTGAAGCGTAAAGCACTGCTGGATTAATTTCGCCATTATTTGAAGGAACAAAGAGGCAAATATCTTTGACGCCAGCGATTTGAGCCGGAATTACCGACATCAAAACCGAACTCGGATAAGATGCGGTTCCACCGGGAACATAAACGCCAATTTTTTTAATTGGCTTCCAAATATTTCCAAGAGTTGTGCCTGTTGAGTCTTTAAATGAAAAATCTTTCGGAAGTTGTTTTTTATGATAAGTTTCAATTCTTTTTTTAGCAAATTTTAAAGCTTCTTTAACCGCTTTATCAACTTTTTTCTCTGAGTCTAAAATTTCTTTTTTGGTGATAATTAAATCAGCAATTTTTTTGGCATTTGTTTTATCAAATTTATTAGTTAATTCAATGAGGGCTTGATCTCCGCGACGGCGAACATTTTCAATTATATCTTCTACAATTTCTAAAGTTTTTTTATCGTTTTTTTGCGAATTTTTTATAAAATCCATCCACAAAAAATCATTATTTTTTAAATTATTGGAAAGTTTTTCGGTGATAACAAATTGTTTCATAATTTATTTTACAATTAAAATCTTATAACCATCTTTTATTTTTAATTTATCAGCGATGCCACCATTAATTTCTAGAACTCCAATCGAATTTTCTCCAGAAGCTATGGTATCAAGTGAAAAAGGCGTTGCATTTTTTTTGATATAATTAATTTTTAGATCTTGATTGAAAAATATCATGTCGAGAGAGATTTTGGTATTTTTCATCCACATAAAAATTTGTTGAGGTGAGTCTTTTAAAAAAAGCATGCCTAAATTTTCAGGAAGATATTCAAGATTCATCAAGCCATAACTTCTTTTTTCATCATTATCGGCGACCGCCACCATAAATTCGGCTATAGTTTGATTGTAATTATTAACGATAATAATTTTTTGATTGTAGTTTTTGAAATTTGTATTAAATTCAGCGGGGTCGGGCTTGATAATTTTTTTAGTTTTTTTTGCTAAAGATGAGTCACAAAAAATTATAATCAACGTAATTGCAATAAGCAAAATAATGTTTTTATTTTTAGAAAAACTATACATTTTTTTCATAACAATTTTAATGATTTCGTTGTTTGTTCAATTTGATGCCAATGCTCAAAAAAAAATACAAAAGGCTAAAAATACACAAACCAGAATAAGATCTGATATCATTGATATCAAGCAAAAATCTCAAAAAATTGATTTTATTGGAAATGTCGTGGTTGAAAGAGATGATGCATCTTTACTCGCCAATAAAATGGAAGTTTATTATAGCGATAAAAATGCCGTAAAAAATAATTCCAACGTTAAAGAAATTAAAGCTTTTGGCGATGTTAAAATGTTTAATGATGAATTTGTCGCGAGCTCTGATTTGGCTAATTTTTATCCCGATAAAAATATTTTTATTCTTGAAAAAAATGTTATCGTAAATAACGGGACCTCAATTTTAACTGGCGATAAATTTATTTATGATTTAAAAACTAAAAAAGGTGATTTTGTTGGTGAAAAAACAGCAAATAATTCTGAAAAAAATAATAAAAAAACTGGCGACGATCGAGTAACGATAATAATCGGCGACGATATAAAAGAGCAAAATAAATATTTTAAAAAGAATGATAAATAAAACTTTATTAGCAAAAAATATTTCAAAATCATATGGCGATAAATTGGTAATTCGTGATATTTCAATTGAAATTAAACAGGGCGAAGTTGTTGGCTTGCTTGGTCCCAATGGCGCTGGCAAAACTACAACTTTTTATATGATTGTCGGTTTGGTTAAGGCCGATAAGGGCAATATTTTTCTCAATCAAAGCGATATTACTAATTTGGCAATTCATCAAAGAGCAAGTCTCGGAATTGGCTATTTACCGCAAGAAGCTTCGATTTTTCGAGGTATGAATGTCGAAGAAAATATTATGGCGGTGCTTGAAATTGTTGAGCGGAATAAAAATAAACGACAAGAAAAATTAGAAGAATTGTTAGAAGAATTTTCAATTACTCATATTCGCAAATCGAACGCCATGGCGCTTTCGGGCGGTGAAAGAAGGCGCACCGAAATCGCTCGCGCTTTGGCAACTGATCCATCTTTTATTTTGCTCGATGAGCCTTTTGCTGGCGTTGACCCGATTGCGGTTAATGATATTCGAGCGATGGTTTCGCATTTAGCAAATCGCGGAATTGGCGTTCTAATTACTGATCACAATGTTCGTGAAACCTTATCAATTGTTGATAGAGCCTATATAGTTTATGATGGTAAAATTTTATTTTCGGGAAATCGTCAAGAAATCATTGATAATCAAGATGTACGTAAGGTTTATCTTGGTGAAAATTTTTCTTATTAACACCATAAATTTATGAAAAAAATTTTTAAAAAAAACTTATTAAAAAGCTTTTTTCAATCGCAAATGGCGGTTGGTTTGACCTTAATTTTTGCCACTTTTTGCGCTTTAATTATTTCTAATTCTAAAAATTTTACAATTTATCAAGATTTTTTTAATCAAAATATTGATTTAAATTTAGAGTTTTTAGCTTTCTACAAAGCCTTGACTTTACGCGATTGGATCAATGATTTTTTAATGGCA
>JBIIFQ010000115.1:0-4283 GCA_044237235.1 Rickettsiales bacterium | reverse complement strand
CGATAAATCCCGTTAATAATTCGACTAAATTTTTACCATCGTCAATGTCATAAAAATAAGGTCGTGCGCCATAATTTTGCCCAAGTCGATAAAAAGAAACATAAATGCAAACTCTGCTATTAATCTCTACCGCAACAATCAAATCAAAATCTTTAGCATTTTCAAAATTAATATTTTGTTTAGCTTGAATAACGTCTAAGGATTTAATTTTATCGCGATAAATTAAGGCTTTTTCATATTCAAAATTAGCGCTATAAAATTGCATTTTTTGACGAAAAATTTCTTGAACTTCTTGCGATTTTCCACATAAAACATTTATAGCATTTTTAATATTTTCTTTATATTCATCCTTAGAAATCAAACCAACGCAAGGTGCACTACATTTTTTAATTTGATATTCCAAACATGGTTTTTTTCGTGATTTGAATTCTTGATCGGTGCAATTTCTAATCAAAAAATTTTTACGCAAAATATCGATGGTGCGATTGACATCTCCAGCATAAACAAAGGGTCCGAAATATTGCCCTTTATTATTTTTCAATCCACGATATTTAGCAATTAGTGGAAATTGATGATGTGAAATTAAAATTTGCGGAAAAGTTTTATCATCTTTTAATAAAATATTAAAATTTGGCGATAATTGTTTAATCAAATTATGCTCTAAAAGCAAAGCCTCGATTTCGGTTTTAGTAATAACATATTCGACTTTTTGTGCCAAAGTTACCATGCGTAAAATACGAGTCGAAAGGCTGTTTTTATTGGTATAACTCGATACTCTTTTTAATAAATTTTTGGCCTTTCCAACATATAAAACATTATCTTTGGCGTCTAAAAATTTGTAAACGCCACTCGATTTTGGAATATTTTTTAGTTGTCCCTTTATTATATCAATTGACATAAATTTGTAAAAAAACTAATTGAAACTTTTAATATTTAAGACAATACTAGAACTAAATTAAAAATATAACAAAATTGCTTTTTGTTATTAAATTTCAACTTTCATATTTTTAAAAATGGTCATTAAACCCGAGCAAATTGAAGAAATAAATCAATTAAAAAAACAAAAACAAACCACGATCCGCCCAGTTTCACCAGAGCTTGAGGAAATTTTATATCACCCCTTTGAAGTTTTAGATCACGGCTTTGTTCGTGTTGTCGATTATATGGGCAATGATTCTTCGGTGGTGCAAGCGGCTCGCGTTTCTTATGGTTCGGGCACTAAAAAAATCAATGCCGACACCGCCTTAATTAATTATTTAATCGCACATCGTCACACTACTCCGCTTGAAATGTGCGAAATAAAATTTCATATAAAATTGCCAGTTTTCGTGGCGCGCCAATGGATTCGACATCGCACCGCCTCGGTTAATGAATATTCGGCACGCTATTCAATCATGGAAGATGAGTTCTACATTCCTAAAGCTCAACATTTATCGGCACAATCAAAAATTAATCATCAAGGTCGCGACGAAACCAAAGTTCTCAACGAACAAGAGCAAAAAATGGTTTTGGATATTTTGAAAAAAGATAGCACCAACTCTTATCAAAATTATTTAAAAATGATTAACCAAAATGAAAATGGTGAAGTTTTAGATCAAGACAAAGAAGGCTTGGCACGCGAATTGGCGCGCATGAATTTGCCGTTAAATTGTTATACTCAATGGTATTGGAAAATTGATTTACACAATCTTTTGCATTTTCTAAATTTACGTGCCGATTCTCACGCCCAATATGAAATTCGTGTTTACGCTGAAATCATGCTCGATATTGTTAAAAAGTGGGTTCCGCATTGTTATCAGGCTTTTATAAAAAATAATAAAACTGGCAAAAACTTTTCTGGTCCGGCGCTCGAAATTATTAAAAAAATGCTCAATGGCGAAAAAGTTTTACAAGAAAATAGTGGCTTGAGCCCTAGAGAATGGGGTGAATTAATGCAAACTCTTGATATAAAATAATTAATATAAATCTTATTAACCTTTATTTAAAAAAATTATGTCTGTTGGAATTGGTGAACTACTTTTAATTTTAGTAATTGTTTTTGTTCTTTTTGGCGCTGGTAAATTGCCTCAAGTCATGAATGACATCGGCAAAGGTATCAAAGGCTTAAAAAAGGGCTTAAAAGATGAAGAAAAAATCTTAAAAGATGAAGAAAAAATCTTAAAAGATGAAGAAAAAATCTTAAAAGATGAAGAAACAAATTTAGACAATAAAACTAAAACCGTTTTAAATAAAATTAGAGTGGATAATAATCTTCTATAAATAAAAGAATAACTTAATATTTGTGCCGTTAAACGATAAACTAAATTCAAAATATAATAATAAAACTTCGATTGCAACCAAGGCAATTGAAGATGTGGTAAAAAGTTCATCGGCAGATCGCGTTGCTATCAACGATGTTATCAACGCTATGGATGGCGTAGGTTTTGGTTTAGTAATGATGATATTTGCTTTTGGCATAATAATTCCAACGCCTCCGCCCTTCCCTAGCCTTATTTCATTACCTTTAGTAGTTTTTTCATTTCAAATGTTTACCGGATATTCATCGCCACATCTTCCGAAAAAATTTATTAATTTATCGGTCAAACGTTCAGTTTTAGCGATGTTAGTTCAAAAATCCTCATCTTTAATTAGAAAAATTGAAAAATTTTTGAAACCGCGCTGTACCTTTATGAACAAGCCTTTAGCCGAAAAAATTACCGGTTTTTTTATGCTTCTTTTTTCAAGTTTTATAGTACTTCCAATGCCTCTTTCAAATTATATTCCAGGTTTAGGAATTTTAATCGCATCCTTTGGCATGCTCTCCAAAGATGGCTTGGTTGTTATTGTGGGAATTGTAATTGGCTGTCTCGGGATTGCAATTTCGGTTGTCGCAGTTTTTTTAGGAATAGAATTTATTACTAAAATTTTAAATCTTTTTTAATATAAAATAATTCTTGACTAGTTACGAACCAGAAATTATTATCCCTAAAACATAGTTTATCTAAATATTCTTTTTGCAGTTTGCAAATAATACCAAAAATATTCACAAATTAATTTCATATCAAACTTAACATTTCAATCTTTAATCAATCAACTTATAAATGTCAACTTTAACATTGCGCTTCAACGCTTCAGGCGCCTCAAAAAATAATGATGCAAATTTAGAAAACAACAATGCTGAATCCGGAAACGAAAATCCGATTTCTAAAAATAATGATATTGCGATTGAAAATAAAACTCAAAAAATGCAAACTGGAAATCTAATCAGAAGAAGCAGTCAAACTCATCCCAAGAAAAATATTATCGAACCAAATAACCCAATCATAACAACAGCTCCAATCGTGCCGAATTCTGAAAACTCGCAAATTCAAAACAAAGCACCAAACCTTGAGAATCCTAGTGTTATCGAAGAAGATGAAGAATCTTTAAAAACTCAAAATGCTGGCGCCAAAACACTAAATTTACAAGATTTAAAAAATCATCCCGTCGAATATTTAGCAAAATTTGCTATTTCAATGGGGCTTGAAAGCGTCAGCGAATATGGTCGTCAAGACATTATTTATCACATTTTAAAAAACTTTTCTGATCAAAATCCTGAAAATGTTATTGTCGGTGAAGGTGTTTTAGAAGTTCTCGAAGATGGCTTTGGTTTTCTGCGCGCTCCCGAAATGAATTATTTCCCCGGATCAGATGATATTTATGTTTCGCCAAGTCAAATTAAACGTTTTGCTTTAAGAACGGGCGATACTGTCAAAGGTCAAATTCGTGCACCGAAAAAAGGTGAAAGATATTTTGCTTTACTTAGAGTAAATGAAGTCAATCATGATTTGCCTGAAAAAATTCGTAATCGCGTATTTTTCGATGATTTAACTCCGCTTTATCCACAAAAAAAGATTAATCTTGAAGTTGATAAAACCGCGACCAACGCCGATATTAGCACTCGTATCATTGATATGATAACTCCACTTGGTAAAGGACAAAGGGCGTTGATCGTTGCCCCTCCTCGCACCGGAAAAACTTCTTTGATGCAAAATATCGCTCATGCCATCACCTCTAATAATCCTGAAATTATTTTGTTAGTTTTATTAATCGATGAACGTCCTGAAGAAGTGACTGACATGATTCGAAGCGTTAATGGTGAAGTCGTAAGTTCAACTTTTGATGAACCAGCTACGCGACATGTTCAACTCGCCGAAATGGTTATTGAAAAAGCTCGTCGTTTAGTCGAAGCAAAAAAAGACGTTGTTATCTTGCTTGATTCGATCACTAGACTTGCTCGCGCTTACAACACTGTAATTCCATCA
>JBIIFQ010000114.1:0-4304 GCA_044237235.1 Rickettsiales bacterium | reverse complement strand
TTGATTGCCGGCATCTCAAATGGTATCGATTTGTATAAAGATATGAAAATAACAAGAGCTCAAGCCTTAACTAATTCTTCTAGAGTATCAAGGGTTCCAGATTTATTGTTGTGGCTAGATTCTGTCTCACAAAAAGCTTTTGATAAGTTACCAACGCAGAATGAAAAAATTGCTAAATGGAAAGATATAAATCCACTTTTAATAAATAAATTAGAAGGATATCAAGCTAACGATAGTTTTAAGCCATCATATAATTATGATTCAATTTCGGGTTTACCGGCGCTTAAATTTAATTCGGCTTGCATGAGAATTGACCTCAATATTTCTTATTTGGTAAGTCCAAAAATTACCGTATTTGCCGTTTTTAAAATTAATGGAAAAAATGCATCAAGTGTGTTTGATCCTTTATTTGGTAATGATAACGGGGGTTGGGATAGATTTTTAATGTTGATTAATATGAATGGATTTAGCTCCGGAATAATGAGTATGTCAAGCGGAGCTGGACTCGTTACTAGAGCGTTCAATATTGCTTTGGATAATCCATATTATTTAACCTATGTTTCTCAACAAGGCGTTGCAGACGGATCTTATGTTAGATATAATGGAACTTCTTTTTCGCCACATACCGAAAATTTTAATAACGCTCAAAATAGTTGGATTAATTTAGGTTCTGATGGTGACGGTGCCAATGGCGGATGCGATCAATTAGCAAATTTTGATATTGGCGAATTTATAATTTATGATAGAAATTTGACCATAAAAGAGATTGTAGATATTGAAGCATATCTTAAAAAGAAATGGATGTTAAAATAAAATATAAATTTTTAATAAAAAATTAAAATTATCATGCTAAATAAAGAATTTATAATTAAATTCAAGAAAAACAAGAGAGCTTACTATTCGCTGATGATTTTTAGTTTTTTATTTATAACTTCTTTTTTTGCTGAGATTATTGCTAACAATAAACCACTTTTAGTAAGATTTGATCATCAATTTTATGTACCGATTTTTCAAGAAATTCCCGAAACAAAATTCGGTGGCGAATTATTGACGAGTGCCGATTATCTTGATCCCGCAGTGCAAAATTTAATTAAAAAAAATGGTTGGATAATTTTTGCGCCAATTCCATTTTCTTTCGACACCATTAATCTTTCGATTAAAGATCGAGCACCTTCAAAACCTACAAAATCAAACCTTCTTGGCACTGACGATCAAGGACGCGATGTCTTATCGCGAATAATTTATGGCATCAGAATTTCGTTAATTTTTGGCTTAATTTTGAGTTTTTTTTCGTTATTAATTGGCATTTTTTTAGGAGCTGTGCAGGGCTATTTTGGCGGACGCCTTGATTTATTTCTTCAAAGATTTATTGAAATTTGGTCGAGTTTGCCCGTCATGTTTTTATTGATAATTTTATCGTCGATAATCGCGCCAAGTTTTTTGACATTATTAATTTTGATGCTTTTATTTAGTTGGCTCGGCGTCGTTTCTTACATTCGCGCCGAGTTTTTGCGTTTACGCAATTTCGATTATATTTTAGCGAGTAAAGCCTTGGGCGCTTCGAGTTTTCGCATAATTTTAAAACAAATTTTGCCGAATGCTTCGCCGATAATTATCGCCAATTTACCATTTTTATTGGCGTCGTCAATTACCACTTTAACCGCACTCGATTTTCTGGGATTAGGCTTACCCGTTGGCTCGCCATCGCTTGGCGAACTTTTGGCTCAAGGTAAAAATAACATCAATTCTTATTGGCTTGGGATTTCTGGTTTTGTAATTATCACTTTAATTTTAACGATTTTAGTTTTCATCGCCGAAGGGATTCGCGACGGATTCGACACAAGAAAATAATTTTATTTTCAGAAATAAAACTAGACTTTTACTTGCTAAAAAATATTATTTCGGCAAAATTTTTTTCAAAAATTAACTAAATTAATTACAAAATGCCAATCGAAATATTAATGCCCGCACTTTCTCCGACCATGAAAGAAGGCAATCTTGCTAAGTGGGTAAAAAAAGAAGGTGATAAAATTAAAGCCGGTGAAGTAATTGCCGAAATTGAAACCGATAAAGCAACCATGGAAGTTGAGGCGGTTGATGAAGGAACTTTGGGTAAAATTTTAGTCGCCGAAGGCACTGAAAATGTTGCGGTTAATAGTTGTATAGCTTTAATTTTAGAGGATGGAGAAGATAAAAAAGCTCTTGAAAATTATATGTCGGCAAGTGCTCCAAAAAAAGTCGAAGAAGTCAAGATTGTTGAAGAAAAAAAATCATCGCCAATCGTTGATAATTCTGTAAACCCAACTCAAAATTCGACAAAAAATTCAAGTGATTCAAATATTGTTAAAGCCAGTCCGCTCGCTAAAAGAATCGCCAAAGAAGAGGGCGTTATTTTGTCGCAAATTGCTGGTTCGGGTCCGCACGGCAGAATCATCAAAGATGATGTTTTAGGATTTGTTAAAAATGGTGGATCGCGTCAAGGCGTTGTTCATCGCAATCCGCAAGAATTTTACGCGGTTAAAAATAATAATGTGCGTAAAGTAATCGCTAAAAGATTATTGGAATCAAAACAAACCGTTCCGCATTTTTATTTATCTTGTGAGTTTAAAATTGATAAATTAAACGAATTAAGACACGCTTTAAATGAGGTCGCCGAGCTCGATGAAGCTGGCAATCCGTCTTATAAAATTTCGGTTAATGATTTAATAATTAAAGCCACAGCGATGGCATTGAAAAAAGTGCCCGAGGCAAATTCTTCTTGGAGCGACGAAGCGATTTTGATTTACAATAATGTTGATATTTCAATGGCGGTAGCGATTGATGGCGGGCTGATTACGCCAATCATTAAAAACGCCGATCAAAAATCAATTCAAGCCATTTCTAAAGAAGCGAAACAACTTGCCAAAAAAGCTCGCGAAGGCAAGCTTGTGCCCGAAGAATTTCAAGGCGGAACTTTTAGTATTTCCAATTTGGGAATGTTTGGAATCGATAATTTCTCGGCAATCGTTAACCCTCCGCAAAGCTGTATTTTAGCGGTGGCTCGTGCTGTTGAAAAGCCAATAGTTGAACATGGGCAAATTAAAATTGGGCATATGATGAATGTCACTTTATCATGCGATCATCGCGTTGTTGATGGTGCAATCGGAGCCGAATTTTTGAAGGCTTTGCGTCGCTACATCGAGCATCCAATTTTAAATATTTTGTAGCATATTTTTAAAAAACTAAAAAAAACATTTGCATTAAATTGAATGAATTTTATTTTTAAACAATCCTAATTTTAAATTTTAACTAATAATTTTTTATGATCAAAACCGTTGAAGTAATCGTTATAATCGCATTGATAATATTTTCTTTTTTTCTAGGAGTAAAATATTCCGAATCAGTTAAAAGTCATATGAGTTGGCTTGAAACCCAAGATGAGCAAGAAGTTGAATTGCCCGATTTATCAAATGAAAATAGTGAAGTTGGTATTTCTGCTGAAGAGGTTGTTGATCCAAACGCTCCAGCCCTTGATAATGTTGATGCCAACGCGCCAACCACTCAAGTTGCTCCTGCGGTTCCAGTTGAAAATGCTCAAGTTCCAGCTCAACCAGCGCCGGCTCAACCAGCTCCAACGCCAGTTGCACCAAGTAATCCGCGTTAATTTAATTTTGCACCACAAAAAAACCTAAAACCCAATATTAACACCACAAATTCTAAACCCAATGTCCACTATCCCTAAGCCAGTTTTTGCATTATTATTTTTTTTGTGCATTTTTTTTAATGTCAAAAATTCTTTTGCCATTGAAACGCGCTCAAACCGCGAGGCTATTGTTTCGCCAAGAACAAAAAAATTTTACAAAGGCAGTCGCGCCAAACAATATTTGTCGCTAACTGGCAATTATTCTTCCGATAATAATTCGCGAAATTATCAAGCTAATTCGCGTTATCTTTATCAAAGCCCAAATTTTATTCATGAATTAAATTTTAACCACGAAGTAAAATATGCCGATGTTGGCAGTGGCAAGAAAAAACGATATGATGTCAAAACTTCCGAGCTTTATGACGCAACCTTCGCCAGCAAAGCACGAATTTTATCGAGTAATTTTTATGGAGTTTTTTACCATCGCACAATTTATGACGACATGTCGAGTTTTTATTACGATAATCGCACGGCAACTGGGTTTGGTTATATATTTTTCAAAGATAAATTCGAGGTTGATTTAAGCGCTTCAAATCATGTGATGAAAAAGTTGGGAAGTGAAGTCGATTATATTCTTTCAACGCGTTTGAATTATAAATTTTGGGATAATTTTACACTCAAT
>JBIIFQ010000007.1:0-15411 GCA_044237235.1 Rickettsiales bacterium | reverse complement strand
TAAATCATTTTTTTGTTGTGTAAAATTATTTTTCTTAATTTCTGGTTTTGGCGTTTCATTATTAGAATTAATTTGATTTTCTTGGGCCTTTTCTTTTAAAAGTTCTTTAGCATATTCATTATCAAGACTATTGTTTTTTATAATTTCAGGTGTTTTTAAAACATCAGAAAAATTAATTTTCAAAATACCGATAAAGCCTCTTACAGCTGGGTCAAGAAGTTCACCAGAAAAAGTTATAATCGATGAAGAATAGGAATCATTAAACCATTTTGGCATTTTTGCTGAATCTTTTCTAACGAATCTTTTCCCCAAAGCATATTCGAAGAAACAATTATAAAGAGAAAATATTAATCCAAAAATTAATAATGATTTTATTGCTCCAAAACACAAACCTAAAAATCTGTTGATATAGATATTTATTGATTCGCTTAAATCTTGCGTAAACCTTCCGGTTAAGAAGAAAAAGGCGATAAATGAAATCATAAATGTTACGATTCTGACGACAACATCGAGAACTAATCTACTTTCAAAATATGGTGAAAGTGCATCGGCTAAAAATGGCGAAATTAAATAAGATAAAGCAAAAGCTATAATCCAATTCAATAATGAAAATACTTCTTTAACTGCTCCTCTGTAGCAAGCAACTATGATTATAAAAAGAGTTACCGTAAAGAATATTATATCTAAAATATTGAAAGCGCCCATATTATTTAAAAATATTTGTTTTTACCAACCTGAAAAATGGTAGGTTTTTTAAAATATCAATTGGATTTTTTATATCCAAATTTTTGTTTGTAAAATTTTCATTTAATAGATTTTTTATATCATTAATCTTTTTTTTGCTAGAATTTTTTACTTTAGCGAAAGTAATTATATTTTTTATTTGTGAATTAATAAAATTCTGCGTTTTTACTGAGTTTTCCGAGTCGTCATTAACATAAAATAAAAAACAACGGATTAATATTTTAGCAAGCGTTATTCTTTTGCTATAAAAATTAAAATCAGTGGATTTATCCAAGCATATATTCCATAAAAAATCTGCGACATAATAAAGCTCTTTAAAGCTTTGATTTAAAGGCTTTAAGCTCAATGATTCAGAACAATTTTTTGTGGGTAAAAGATTTTTTGGATCTAAATAAAAATTTATTAATCTTTTTAATGCAATTTTATTATTTTTATCGAGATTTAGTAAATTGAATATCAGATAAGAAATTTTTTCGTGAGCTTTTTTTGTGTTGAAATCTTGATCATTTTCGGCAATTTTTTTAAGCTGTTGGCATCTAGTTTGAGTAATGAATTCAATTAAACTAAATATGTCATTTTCAAAAATTATTGGCAATAATTTTTCATCAATATCGGCATTTTTTGTTGCCAAAATAAGAGTTGCTTTTGACCAATCTTCAAAAGCGACTATTTTTAAAAAATTATCGAGAATTTTTTGTTTATTTTCAAACGAATCGATGATCACAAAAAAAATATTAAATATTAAAAAAATGAATATATATTATGGTAAGAGTATTTCCTAAATTTTTTCAAAAAACAACTAAAAACATTAAATGACCAATAATTTTTTTACATCTGAAAAGCTTCTTCCTGTCCACAAAAGATTTGATTTGATTTTTCAAAAAGGCAAGGGCGTTTATCTTTATACCGATAAAGCTAAATATCTTGATTTTGGGGCAGGAATAGCGGTAAATGCTCTTGGACATTGTCATAAAAAAATGGTTAAAGCCATTTCAAAACAAGCCAAAAAATTATGGCATGTTTCAAATATTTATAACACATCAGAACTCAATAATTATGCAGAAAAATTAGTGAAAGCTAGTGACTTTGCGGATTATGCTTTTTTTTGCAATTCGGGAGCGGAAAGCATTGAATGTGCAATTAAAATGATTCGTCGTCATTTTTATGTTAAAAATCAAAGTCAAAAAAATCGTATTATAACTTTTACTGGAGCTTTTCACGGTAGAACTATGGCGACAATTTCGGCGGCCTCAAAACCAAAATATCTCGAAGGTTTTGAGCCTAAATTAGAAGGTTTTGATAATGTTGAATTTGGCAATATTGAAGCGGTGAAAAAGGCAATAAACGCTAACACGGCGGGCATTTTGATCGAGCCGATTCAGGGTGAAGAAGGAATTAGAGTTTCTGATAAAAATTTTATAAAAAATTTAAGAAAATTATGCGACGAAAATGATTTATTATTAGCTTTTGATGAAGTGCAATGTGGCATGGGACGCACCGGTAAACTTTTTGCTCATCAATTTTACGATACCAAGCCCGATATCGTTTCGACCGCCAAAGCAATTGCCGGTGGATTCCCACTTGGAGCTTGTTTAGCAACTAAAAATTCTGCGTCGGGAATGGTTTTTGGAGTTCATGGCACAACTTACGGAGGCAATCCTTTAGCCATGGCGGTAGCCAATGCAGTTTTAGAGGAAATGTTAAAAGAAAATTTTTTGAAAAATGTGCAAGAAGTAGGAAGTTTTTTAAAAAATGAATTAATAAAAATTCAGCAAAAATTTCCTGATTTAATTGATGAAATAAGAGGTGAGGGCTTAATGCTTGGAATAAAAATTAATGCAAAAATTGAAAATGGAATTGTGGTTAAGAAATTTATTGATAATCATTTTTTAACCATTCCCGCTGGCGAAAATGTTATAAGAGTTTTACCGCCACTTATTATTACAAAAAAACACGTGATTGAGGCGATTGAAAAAATAAATAAAAGCTTAAACGAGTTAAAATTACAAAGTTAAGCAAAAATATTTTATACCATTTCATTTTTTTAATTATGCCAAAAGTCGAAAGAAAAAAACAGTGAAATTTTTGCTAAAAAATTTGGGGGGAAAATAGGTTTATATCGCCCCGTTTTTTTAATTATGCCTTGTTTAATTAGAATTTTTTATAGGAAATGTTATATAATTTCCTATAAAAAATTAATCACTTGAGGGATTGTATTTAAAATTATTTTTTAAAATTGCGACGATTATTATCGTAATTTTTGTTAAATGGTTTTCGAGCTGACATCTTGCGACTGAAGGTTAGAAGACCAAAGCAAGATAGAATTAAAAAAGCATTTATAATAAATAATTTTAAAGCTAAAGAGCGATAACCTTGATTGATAAGATCGTAAATTAAATAAAGTAAACCAAGATTGTAAATTGTTCCGAAAATCATGCCATAAAAATATGAACCATTATTGGCTTTTTGTTGATTTTCTTGAAGTTTATGACGGTGATCTTGTTCTTTTTTAGTAAGGTCGATTAAGACGTTACGTTCGATTGGTGATTCGCTTCTTGAATCATCTCTATCGCGGTTGTTTCTATGTTCGTTCATGTTTTGTTTTTAATTTATAGTTGGCTTGATTTTTGTCGCGAGTGATTGCCATGAAATCTTTTTCAAGAGCAATTTTTGCTTCGGTAAAGGAGTGTTTTCTCAGTTTAACAAAAGTTAAAGTTGATACTGAAACAAAGCCTGCGATGAAGCTTTTAAGCGACGAAATTGTAAACATTTTTTTAAGAAAAATAGGTTAAACTTTTTAACAAAGTTTTTCTTATATTCGGGATATTTTTTTAAAAATCAATTTAAATTTTGTAATTTTTTTGTTAAGTTTTTTTAAGGCTTTAAAGCAACTGCTTCGGTTTGTTTTTTTCTAAATTCAATCAATTTTTTGCCAAGCTTTTCATCATTAATTGCTAAAATTGCAATCGCCAAAAGTGCTGAATTTTTTGCTCCCGCTTCGCCAATCGCCAAAGTTCCAACTGGAATTCCTGCCGGCATTTGGGCAATCGATAATAAGGAATCTAAACCATCAAGAGTCTTACTCTTAATTGGTACGCCAAGAACAGGAATTTCGGTCATCGAAGCCACCATTCCCGGTAAATGTGCGGCACCACCAGCGCCAGCGATAATTATTTTAACTCCATCTTTTTTAGCATTAGCACAAAAATCGTAAAGACGTTTTGGAGTGCGATGAGCAGAAACAATTTGAGTTTCAAATTCAACCGCAAATTCTTGCAGAATTTCTTCGCATTTTTTCATGGTTTCGTAATCAGATTTACTTCCCATTATTATTGCAATTTTGTTCATAATTTTTTGTTATTTAAGTTTTTAATAGTTTATACCGCTTTCATTTAAATGACACCTCCAAACATAACTCTTTGTTTCTCTGCTTCAAGGGCAGCTGCTGCTTCGGCTGCCGCTTGGGCTTCGGCGGCAAGTTGCTCTGGAGTTTTAGCAGGTGGAGGTGGGTCGCCAATGCAAGTGTCGCAATCACCCTTAGGATTTGGAAAGAGGGAATATTTTCTTGTAAACATGTCATTTTTATCTGAAGTTATCCACCCTAACCATGCTGAAGAAGGAACCGCTTCTTCTTTTACGTCGTTAAAAGTACATGTATCTCCCTTGCCATTACAACTTTTATGCCAATCCGCATCAGAATTATTCCAAATTGGAACCCAAGTCCCATCATTGCAAGAATATGATTTTAAATATTTTCTATCAAAACTTGCACACTCTCTACTTGCGCCATAGCTACTTACAACATAACCACATTGAGGAGTTCCCCCAAATTTTTCCTCTACACCATGAGCAAGACCATTGGTTTGATGTTCTCTCTTTATATATTTATTAAGAGTAAACCATACATCTTTATTTCCAGCATCATATGAGGGTGTAGATGATTTTAATATATAATATTTTGACGGGGGAGGGCATGTCTCTCCCGTTGTTATATATTGAGTGATATCACCATGTGCAGTCGCCTTAAGGGTTGTATATGTAACTTTATCAAACGTGTAAACACATTTTGTATCTTTTAAAAATCTTGGTATATCGATTCCATCCAGTTCGGTTAAAGAGTTATATAAACATGTCCTTCCGTCGTAACATTGATAGGTTGGATCTTTTTCCCAATTAAGAACACCAGTAGACATATTTCTTACGCATGTTATTTTTGGCTTGTCTGCATCTTGATCGGATCTCACTTGAACAGTAAATGAAAATTTTGCGAAACCAAAATCATAGGTTGTTATTTTATCAATCAATCGAGGAAATTTGCCATCTTGGCATTCAACTGTAAGAGATCCAGAGCTTACTGATGAGGAGCTGGCGTCTAATATATCACTACTTGGTCTAACATAATATTCACTTAATGTAGCTGGAATTTTTATTTTAAAATCTGATTTCTTATTCTGGTTCGAGTCTAAATCTCTAACAGAACAATATTTTTTACAATCATAACCATCTGTTTTCTTAAAATAAACTTCATCTATTTTGCCCCCTGGTTTCGTGGTGCATTGATAAATAGGAGCTGGTACTTTGTTGGTTGCGGTTGAGAAATATATGTGACTATCTGTTTGAGGTAAAAAACCAGTTAAACACGAACTTTGATACTTAGAAGAACCCGACTGTCTTACATATTTTTTGTTATTATTGTTACCAAATTCTGAATCATAAATATTTTCAAAGTAAGAATTGTTATCGTTAGATGGGGCTTTAGTTGGATCTCCAGCGTTTCCTTCGGTTGAACAAAGAGAGATTGGTGCTTCCCACTGTCCAGAGCTATCGCATTTTCTAGCTAAGATGAAATAATCTTTATTAGCTCTGTCGTCGGAACCTGGATTCTTTCTGAAATTGGACGAGTTGATAGAATCAGAAGTTTCGTTAATTAACAAATTTCTACCATTTCGAATTTTTTTATCTGTTTTTTTAAATTTTCTAATCTGCCAACTGTTTAAGCTTTGATTTCCCCAATATGTATAATAATTTCCATCAGATAATTCATGTTTAGTTACTCCAACTCCAATCCTATCATCTCCTACCAGATAGTATGATGTCGAATCTGTAAAATCATATTTTTCTGACCCATCAAAAACTCTATCGTCACCAGCTTTTATTAAATTTAACGTAGCGCCTGGGCAAAAATTAGTGCACATAGTGTTAGGTCTACTCCACAATATGCCGACAGTTCCTAATGAAGAAAGTTCTTTTGTCATACAAGTTCTTTGTGGAAGTTTTTTATCAGATTCGTTTAATGCGGAAACCTCTTCATCTCCGAATTCTCTAACGATCCAACTTGTATCATCTATGCTTTTTCTTAAAATATATTGCTTGCCAATTTTTATAAAGCCAACCGAAAGCGAATTATTTGCTGGTCTAACCATTGTTCTTTTATAATTCCCGGTTTTTAAGGTTGGAGAGAATGAAGTATTTGTTCTATGAAATGAAACTTTTATAATATTTGCATTATTTGAAGCTGGATCGGAAATAAAATATTCGTCATCTGTATATTCATTTTTAACCCAACTATTACTGCTTTTATAGAAGTAAAATGAATAAACTTTATTATGAACTAAATCTGAAGCTGGAGCAAAGGTTGCAGTTTTGGAATCATATTGTTTTAATTTAAAAGTAAAATCTGTTATTTGAGAATTTGAAGGCACTGAATTGCTTTTGTTAACAAAAAGTGTTGGCTCTTGGAAATAATAAGATGCAATCATGCCAAAATTAGTGTTGGGGGCTGTGCATGATGAAGATAGGAATGTTGGACCTGTATTAGTTTCAAAAGAACATGTTTTTTTGGATAAACATTGAGATACTGCAACTGCCATAGAATTGGTATCGTGACATGATGAGCCTTTCTTTAATTTTAAATTATTAGCGGAAAAGTCGATGGTTGGATTTCCATAAGAAGAAAATATAATGTCATTAACATACATTCCGGTTGGAATTGATAAGTTAAAAATATTGCCAACATTTTGTGCCTTGATAATTCCAGAGGTTCTAGCTGGATCTGAGTTTTGTATCTGATTGAATTGCATCTCACCAATAAAATATTTTCCATAAATATTTGAATCAAGTGTAGTTCTTAAATCGGCAATTGATTTTTTAGATACGGCATCGTTGCTATTCTCTTGGTTGCCACCACCGCCGCCACCACCGCCACCACCAGCAATAGCAATAATTCTTTTATTAATTACTATCATTGAAGCAGAGCCACCACCGCCACCAGAGCCATTAACAAAATCACTCGAAGCACTTCCTCCTTGACCACCTTTTAAGAAATTGGATGCTAAAATTGTGCCACCAAGTCCTCCAGATTGGGCTGATGTTGATACAAAATTTGTAAAAGTATCTCTAAAATTTGCACTTGCGGTGCATGAAGATTCTGTGCAATTATTGTTTACAATTGTTAATACTCCAATTGCTGCCAATGGGGTTGGTATCTGGCAATTATAAGTTAATGTGCCAGAGAATCCCGGCTTATCGCAATTAATTGATTTACTATTTCCAAATTCTAAGTTATTTTTTGCAGATATTCCTGTTTGATCTCCAATTGAACAGGTGATTGGTAGACAAGGGTTGAGTGTGGATAAAGTTCCAGTTCTTTGATTATTTCCAAAGCATGAATATTTCGGTGGCAAACTTGGATTTATTTGATAGAAGCCATTTCCGCAATTTAAATTAATAAAATTACCAGGGCCATTCCAATCTACCATTGATCCATCTATAGAAGAATTTAAGGCGTCTTGTCCTGTTGTTGGAAGTAAACATCTTGTCCTTGAGCAAACGCCTTTCAAAGTTAAAACTCCGGGTTGAGTATTGGCTGGGGCTTGGCTGTTTTTAGAGCATTTAAATTTAGGTCTTCCGCAGTTTAAAGTTTGACCTTGAGGGCATTCTTCGTAGTAATATCCGGGATTACAGTATATATCAACAAAATTTTCACCAGAGTAAGGGAAGTTTTCTCTTTCGTAAAAAAGATTTCGATTTGCTGGAACTGGACAATAAACTGAATTGCAGTATTGACTAAAGGAAATTACGCCATTTGAATCGCATGAAAAGATTTCTGAGCCCCATGTGTCATCTGTCACGCAGGGTTCCTCTCTTGGTTTTGCATCTGTAAATGGATATGTTATTCCAGATCCAGTGGTACATATTATTGGAATACATTCATTTGAAGTTGTTAGTTTCGATGGGTTGAATTGTCTGTCTGATTCGACATTTTTAACGCAGGTATATGTAGGATTTATACTTGATAAATCCAAACCTAATATTTTTCTATAGCCATTTCCGCAACCATAATTGGTGGCAATTTTAGCAAAATTCACTGAGGCTCCTGTAAGATCTGAATTTGGCGGTAAAGGGCAAGTAACTTTTACGCAACTCGACACTATATTTGTAGCACTTCTAGTAAGAGATCCAGTGCCATTACATTTATAAGTTACGGTTCCATAATAATCTTCATCACAATCAAAAGTTGAAGTGGAAGTTCCGAGAGTGTAACTTAAGCCAGTTTTATAACTATAACCAGCTCCGTTAGCGTCACAAGTGATTGGATTACAAACTGCTCCGGGTGCAGTTTGATAATAACCCTCGGCGCAAGTACAAGCTCCTGTAACACCTGCTACATTGGTGCCAGTTGCACAAGTTGCGGTAACCGATCCAGCGTAACCAGTTAGGTTGCAAGATATCGTTGCGCTTGCTTCAACCCGTTGAGCGATAGTATAGCCATTACCAGAAGCTAAAGAAGTACAAGAATTTGCGGTGCAAACTCCACTAACTAACCTATAGCCATCAATACAATAACAAGCTGTTGTAATGGCAAAAATTCCAGTTGTAGAAGTTGGAGGAGTGGAAGCGGTGCAAGTATATTCAGCATTTCCAGAATATGGCGAGATGCAACTTACCGTTCTTCTAGGAGTGTAAGATGAATTAGTATATGGTAAATTAGTGTTTGCTGTTCCTACGGATGCTCCGCTTGAAGTGCACTTTATCGGATTGCAAACTTCTCCGGGTGCAGTTTGATAAAAACCCTCGGCGCAAGTGCAAGCTCCTGTAACACTTGCTACATTAGTGCCAGTTGCACAAGTTGCGGTAACCGATCCAGCGTAACCAGCTAGATTGCATGGTATCGTTGCAGTTGCAGTTACCGCTATACTATTATAGCCATTACCAGTAGCTGTAGAAGCACAATAATTTGCAGTGCAATTATTAGCAGAAGGATTTATTGATGCCAGATTTGTTGCACAAGAATAAGTGATGGTTCCCGAATAACCGGGAGCGTTGCAAAAAATCGAAGTGGCACTACCATAAACTGTTGTATCAGTAATGTATCCGGTTCCAGCTCTAAGTGTGCAAGAATTTGCAGTGCAAGGAGTATTCGCCACGTCGCCAGATCTAGAATAACTTGTAGCGCAATTACAGATTTGATCCGTCCACGAAAGAACTCCAGCTGATGAACAACTATATGCAACTGTATCTGTGATATTGTAAGGAGTACCAGCGCAAGTTAAGGTGCCACTTCCAACTACAGTTGCTCCTGCATAACCATTTCCAGCGGGAATTGTGCATTGTTTTATGCATGAACCAGAAACAGTTGCGGAAGAAGAGAGGTTGTTTACGGCGCAGGTATAAGTTGGGTGTGGTGAGCCATTTATAAATCCAGTTTTACAAGTTATCGATCCAGCGCCCGAAACTGAATTTATGGCATCATAGCCGGTTCCAGCAGAAAGTCTACAATAATTTAATTCGCAAGTTCCGCTAACCGTTGCTTCAACATTAGCACCATTACTTCTACAATAATAAGTTGGGGGTGTTGAGCCATTTCTATATCCAGTTTTACAAGTTATCGATCCAGCGCCCGAAACTGAACTTATGGCATCATAGCCGGTTCCAGCACTAAGTTTGCAAGTATTTGCGGTGCAATTAGATGTAGCATTTATTGTCTCTCCTCCGTGAAGTCCGCAATTTTTAACCCAGCTAAAAGTAGAAGTTGGGCTATATGTATATTGGCCTGTTACTGTAACTAAACCTCTCATATCGCAAGTAATGTCTCTTGCCGCTTTGCAAGTATAATTAACGTTTCCAGAGTAACCAGCCTTATCACAACTTACTGAACTACTATTGCCATCAACATTTCTTCCATTATATCCAGTTCCTTCATTAAGGAAACAAATAGTATCAGCGCAAGTATCATCTGATTTAAAAGCGGTATTGATTTGTGAAGTTGGAGTACAAACAGCATTACCGAGCCAATCTGTTCTAACAAAGTCAGTTTTTTCAATACAAACATAATCGCAGCGATTATACCCATTCCATTCACAATACTTAAAGTACTTTGTAGTTACCTTATGTTGGGTGCTTGAACATGTCAGTGCCCACCCTTCCGAAATAAACAGCGATCCGATTCCCCTCAAAGCTTTAACAACAAAATTAATTTCTTTTTCTGGCTCGAGAATTTCAATTGCAGGATTGATTAATTGCGGATCGAGAGTTGACAATATTCTGGAGCATTTGGTTTTGCCAGCTTTACCGCCACCGCCAACGTGAATTTTTAATGTTGTTCCGCTTTTTACAATAAAAACTCCTCCTGTCATTTTGGTGCCACTTGCTCCATTGGTGCCTTTGGTTAAGCCTGGGCCACCGCCACCTCCGCCACCGCCAATCATAACATATCTAATATAAACATCGTCACTGCCAGCTCTTCTTAGTAAGGCACCTAATTCTACGTTATGAGTATTTTCACCAACATTGGTGTAAGAGGTTGTTTCTGTTTGCGAGAAACTACTATCTGGCGATTCTTCGATTATAACGCTTCCATTGCCACCATCAAATTGAGAGGCGGTATTTGAAGTTAAATCGACTTTCAAACCCTTATTGCTTCCATCTGATAAAGTTGGATAGCTTAAATGAAAGGATTTGTCATAATAAGAACTTCCGGATGAGCCATTTACATTGATCGCATTGGTTAAATCTCCACCACTTCCACCTACATTTCCTCCGCCACCGCCACCAGATGATCCTAAATCTGGATTTGTGGTTGTTATGCCATTTGCTCCATTTCCTAAAGAAAATGCTGGGCAAGTTAAGGTATCATAAGTTTCAAAATCTGATAAATTTAGAGTGCAATTTGATTTGCCAATACATTTGGAAGCGAGGACCAATTTAGAATAGTCGGAGTGACAATTTATTTTAGATTCTTTAGAGTCTGTGAAAGTAGGCGTTCCATAGCTTGAGAAATTAATTTTGGACCAAATATTGTTAGCCGGAGCTGATATTGATAGAGATTGAGAGTCGTCAAATAAATAAAATACATTTAGAGGATTGAGATAGCTGTAAGGTGAAGAAACTAAACTAGAGGATAATCCAGAATTGCTAACTTTAAAATTGTAATATGTACCATTTTCATTATCATCCGAATCTGCTAAATTTACTCCTGCTAAAACCGGGTTATTTACGGTAAAATTTGCTCCATCGACTGATGAAATAATGGCATCGAAAGTATCTGAAGTATCGAACTGGGTTGCAATATTGTAAAAATCTTTTCTAACTCCTTCTGAATCAAATAATGGTGGATAAGAATATTTTTTATAGGATGGGTCAAAGCAACCATTTGAATCAACTTCTCTTGATTCTCCAACTTTTATACCTCTAATTTCGCTCCAAGACGAATAACCGTGAGAAATATCATTGGCATTAACTCCCGACACTTCAGAACAAGCTGAACCACAAACATTTTTCAGGCGAGTCCAATTTCCATTGCTATCGCAAGTAATTTTTGGAGGTTCTGAAGAAATTTGCGAAAAGCCCATCGCTGCATAACATTCTCCGGTTATTTCATGCTTGTCAAACTCATCTAAATCTTCTTGAGTATATAAATTAATAGAACTTCTGTAGGCGTATGCACTATCTCTGAAAATAGCGCCACCAGATTTTATCCATAATGCTTTTAATACTTCATCATTAGGACTTGGTATGATTTTCCAATAAGCTGGAGAACCTCCAATGGCATCAATTTTTTCCATTATATAAGTGGTATTGGCTTGTAAAGTTGCATCTTGTCCTGCGGTGTTTTTGATAATTAAGTCATGATTTCTATCAACGCTAACAGTGCTACTATTGACAAATAAATTGAAATAAATTGGGGAATTTTGAATCAAACCAGTGGTTATTTTAATTTTTCTAGGACTTCCAGGATTGGAAGGATTAAACGGAGATCTTTCACTAAAAATAACTTTTTTATTAATGCCTGATATTGTTGCTACGGCTAAATCATAATCATTCATATTAACAGATCCAGCTTCGACTGGCGCTGGAATATTTATGGGTGGGCAAGTTATTCTTTGGCAAGGATTTGTTACTTGTTCCCACTTTCCGATTTGATTACATTTTCTTTGGGGATTTAAGCCATTTTGATAGTCGTAAATTGTGCCATATAAAGAGCTAATGTAATCGGTGGCTAGGGTGCTTCTAAATTGAGAAATTTTAGAAGATAAAGCGGGGGATCCAGCGTTAATAGGATTTTTTAAAGGAGTTGAATTTATTTTTCTGTATCCAGTTATACAAGAATTGCTTTCCGCATTGATTTTGTTTAAATTTACTATATCACGAGAATCCCAATTTGCATATCCTTCATTAGATCCTCTTAAAGAGCCTTTATCGGACATTGAAGTGTCGTAAGAAGGTGGATATTTTCCAAGAATATCAGCTTCATTTATAGATAATTTTCTTGCGGGGCATGAATATAAAGTGCATGCTTCTCCTGAAATAGCCCAACCGGAAGAGAGACAATTGGCGGAAGGATTAATTGATTCAATCTTATTTTTATAAAATCCAACGCACCTTCCTTTTATTCCCAAATTTCCTTCATAAGCAACATCAAATTCAGCATGATTGGAGGCTGAAAATCTTAATGAATGAGATCGGTGTGGGGAATCTAAAGAGGATGGTGATATATAATAAGGATCGGATAAATTGATGGTATCTACATATGAAATTGCAGGACAAGTATTTAAGTATAAGTCTATAGTAAAGCAAAAGCCAAGCTCTCTTGGAGTTGCGATTCTTTTGTTTACATTTTCAGGGGAGGTTATTGGATTGAATAATTTGCAACAATCTGGACCTTTTGTACAATTTGTCAAGTTATCACAATTTGGGCAAACGCCACTTCCGGGAGAGAAGCGATTACATTTACCAATTCCACTTCCGCTTCCACCTTCGGGAATTAATTCTTCAACATAAACTGGAGTATCTAAGCTTTCCAAGCCACTTATAACGCAAACTTCATTAAACCAACCATAATGATTATTTACTTCTGGAGCGTTAAATCCAACACCTTGAACAGTTGAAGTGTTTAAAGTCTGATTCGAGTAAGTTAAATCAAAACCTTTCTTAGAATTACACCTCGGAAGTAATTCTTTTTTGCAATAATTACTAACAGTTTCTTTAGAGGCGATAAGAGAGTAATCTAAAGGGATTGTATTTCTTGCATTGATTAAATCTTTTTCATTAGTAACGCATTCGTTATTAAGAATTGAGCATTCCTCTCTTTTAAGGCAAAGTGGAAAACCTTGACCAGGAATTTGCATACATTCTTTTAGGTCATTAATGTTTTTAGGGTTGTTTATCATTGATCGAAAATTAAAATCCCCACTCCGAAGAGATGTGTCGAGAATAGTATCATGTTCGGAAGTAGAATTTTTTAGGAATTTGGCACTGTAATTAAGTTGATTATATGCCAATGTTGGCTTTGGAACTATAGAAGCGTTTTTGGGTTTTTTTCTATTTATGCATCTTATTTTGGTTTCTTTTAAAGTGGCTCCAGATCCAAATTTTTCATATAAACATAATTTTGGTTGAAGTCCTTGATTTTCTTTTTTTATGAAAACAATTTTGGTTATTTGATCGGAGGTCGTGATTCCAACATTGCGGGCAAATATTGTGTAATCTTCGCTTTTTTCTTGGCTTGCATCATTGATTTGAATAATTTTGTTATTAGTTGCAGAAATCGCACCAGCTATGTTTGAACGCGGATATTGGGCATCAATTTTCCCCCATAAAATCTCAATTGCAGGTTTAAAAAAATCGGTTTCTTGTTCTTTGTTCGGCTCTATAACTTCGTTGCAATTTGAACCTTCTGCAATTGAGCATATTCTATTGATTTGGATTTGTGGAAAAAATAGTCTTTCGGACTCAGCAATTGTTGGTTCTGCATAAAAAACTGGACCGCTAATCCTTGATTTATGCCTAATACAATCAGAAGTTTCATAATATCTTTTAATATTAAAATTAACTCTTCCGATTGTTTGATTTACCTGCAAACCAGTTTGGCTATCAACATGAAGAGAGTGAAGGTCTGGAGGTCCAATGCCATGTTGATCTATATAATCAAAGTCATAAACTGGAGCTGATGCATATTTAACAATTTTTGCGGTTCTCCAAACATCAACATCGGGTTCACTTGAATTTGTATCAACTCCAAATTGGCAGGAATCCGAAGATTCGTTATAAGTTCCGCTTACGCATAATTTTTTTGTTGAGCCTTTTTTATCTAAATCTGGAACGGTGAAATACTCTGTGCCATCAAAATATGGTTTGCGTACCATGTCGGTTGTTATTCCCTTAAAATCAACAACAGCGCATATATAGTCTGAAGTGCTTTCTGGTTTATATATTCTGGCTCTTAAATGGGCACTCCCAATATCAGCATCGGTTTTAAAGCTAGTCACACAATCTTTGCCACTTAAATCACTATTAAAAGTATCGCTACTTGATTCGCACCCTCCAGCTGTAACTCCAGGGCCTTCTTTAATCGATAATTTTTTGCAAACATCATATCCACATACTTTTGTGCAAGTTCCATCATATTGGCGACCAAAAATATTAACTCTTCCACTACAATTAACTTCGCATTTTCTATATCCACATGAACTAATTAAGCCATTAGAAGCAAAATATCTAATGCAAATTTCTACATTGTGAGATAATTTGTTATCCAATTCATAAACGGTCTGAACTTCTCCTTTAAAATAAGCAAAATCATCATCTGGAATTCCTCTATAATTACCATTCATTCCACAAATATAGCCAATTGAAGCGGAGCCGATACTCCAATCAGCTCCGGCGCCTGGAGAAAATCCTCCATTTGCCGTTCCCCAAAAAGAATTAAAATATCCATTAGCTGCAACATCATCCATGGTCATATATAAATTATCACTTGGTTTTCCTGCTATAGGAGTAGTTGAAACTGGATTTCCACTCATATTAACTAAAAAAATATCATTACCAGAACTTCGAAAAGATGCATAAGATAAAGTTGGTCTGAAAAACCAAGAAACAGATGGATCCTCATTATCGTCTTTTTTGACATTTAGTTGTGAAAGTGCTGAGCAAACTGGATATATTGAATTTTTTGAACTATTACAATTTAACGAATTTTTATAACAATATAATTCCCCAGTTGCGCATATTGTTGAGCAAGAAGGATCCGATGGAGAGGTGCAAGTGGTGGAGGAGAAGGATTTGGAATTGCAATCATATGGGCGGACTCCACGATCTCCACCTTTACTTCTATAATCGGCACAAGAAATTTGTTGAGAAGTGTCTGAATAGCTACAATAACTAGTTGAA
>JBIIFQ010000113.1:0-4335 GCA_044237235.1 Rickettsiales bacterium | reverse complement strand
TTTAAATCAACTTCATTTGAAGAATTTTTCCAAAAACTTTCGACGGCTTTTTTTAATTCACGATTAGCTCCAATACGAGGAAATCCAAGAGATGCGGTTTTAACCATAAAGATTTAAATTTAAATTTATGCAAGGCTTTGCAAAAAAACATGGCAGACTTGCCAAAAAATTTGTGAGAAATTTTTTATTTGCTAAAAATTGAAATTAATTTAGCATGTTTTAATCTTAAAAATTATTTTAATAACAAGCAAAGATTTTTTTAATTTATTATAAAATGACAATACACAAAACAGATATAGTTATCGTCGGAGCAGGTCCCGCAGGGCTATTTAGCATTTTCGAAGCCGGTATGCTCAAAATGAAATGCCACGTCATCGATACCCTCGAAACCATTGGCGGACAATGCGTAGCACTTTATCCAGAAAAGCCAATTTACGATATTCCCGCTCATCCAAAAGTTTTAGCGAGTGAATTAATTGAGCTTCTTGAAGCACAGGCTAAGCCATTTAATCCCACCTATCATCTCAATCAACAAGTGCAAAAAATTGCTGAAAAAGATGATGGTAGTTTTGTGGTGGAAACTTCAAAAAATATTAAAATTGAGTGCAAAGCGATAATCATCGCCGCAGGCTGTGGAGCCTTCGGACCCAATCGCCCTCCCCTCAAAAATATTGAACAATTTGAAGGCAATTCTATTTTTTATTCGGTGCGTAACAAAAAAGAATTTGTTGACAAAAAAGTTGTAATTGCCGGAGGCGGAGATTCCGCCGTCGACTGGGCAATAAGCCTCGCCGAGATTGCGCAAAAAATTTATGTTGTTCATCGTCGTGATAAATTTCGTTGCGCACCCGAAAGCGCCGACAAAATGAAAAAACTTGAAGCCGAAGGTAAAATTGAAATGATAATTCCATTTCAACTTGAAGGTCTCGAAGGCAATGATTCCAAACTTTCGCACGTTATCGTTAAAGATTTTGATAATAATATAAAAAAAATTGAAGCTGATTATTTATTGCCATTTTTTGGACTCGCCATGGAGCTCGGACCCATTGCCAATTGGGGCTTAAACCTTCATAAAAATAATATTGAGGTTGATCGCGCAACAATGCAAACTTCCAAAAAAGGGATTTATGCGGTTGGCGATATTGCCACTTATTCACATAAATTAAAATTAATTTTGACGGGCTTTGCTGAATCCGCCAGCGCATGTCACGACATTTTTAAAATAGCTTTCCCCGATCAAATTTATCAATTTGAATATTCAACCAGCAAAGGAATTTCATAATATGTTTTCAAAATTAGAATTCCTAATTGCCCTACGCTACCTTAAGTCAAAGCGTAAAGAAGGTTTCATTTCGGTGATCGCAATTTTTTCTTTTATCGGCATTATGATTGGCGTTGCAACCTTGATAATCGTGATGTCGGTCATGAATGGTTTTCGTTATGAATTGGTTAATCGTATTCTTGGTATCAACGCTCATCTTACAATTTACAGTCGTCAAGGACAAATTTATGATTATCAAAAAATTATTGATGATTTAAAAACCATCGATGGCGTAAAATATTTAAATCCCATCATCGAAAGCCAAGCCATGCTTTCTCACAATGGCAAAAATCTGGGTGGATTAATTCGTGGAATTGATCTCAATGATTTAAAAAATAAAGATTTAATCGCCAATAATATTATCGATGGCGATATTGAAAAAATTCAACAAAAAGATGCGGTGATTATTGGCTCTTCGATTGCTCAATCGATGAATTTACGCAGTGGTGATAAAATAAAAATTATTTCCGCTGAGACGAATGAAACCATAATTGGAGCTATTCCACGCATTAAAACTTATGAAATCGGCGGAATTTTTTCGAGTGGACTTTACGAATATGATTCATCGACAATTTTTATGAATTATGAAATGGCGCAAATTCATTTTCGCCATAAAAATTCGGCGACCGCGATCGAAATTTTTCTTAATGATGTAGCCTTGGTCGATAAATTAAAAAGACCGATTTTTGAAAAAATTCACGATGATGAAAATATTTATATTTCAGATTGGCAAAGCGCCAATTCTGGCTTCATCGATGCCTTAAAAGTTGAAAGCACGGTGATGTTTTTTATTTTAACTTTGATAATTTTAGTGGCAGTTTTCAATATTATTTCCAGCATGATTATGTTAGTTAATGACAAAAATAAAAACATTGCACTCTTACGCACTCTTGGCATGACAAAATTTGGAATTATGCGAATTTTTCTAATTTGCGGATCATCAATCGGCGTTTTTGGCACTTTTTTAGGATTGATAATTGGCGTCGCCTTCGCCTCCAACATCAATAATATCAAGCTCTGGCTTGAATCTTTTACCGATGTCGAATTATTCAATCCAGCGATTTACTTTTTATCAACCTTGCCTTCAAAAATATTTATTTCTGACGTGGTTTTAATTTCATCAATGGCATTAATTTTTTCATTTCTTGCAACAATTTATCCAGCTTATAAAGCTAGTAAATCCAACCCTGCGGAGATTTTGCGTCACGAATAATTAAATCCACTTTATTAAATAAATATACAAAATGTATGGCAAAAATTCTAAAAATAATTTCAATTCGCTTTATCAAATCATCAATTCTCAATTCAATTGCTAAAAGTGAAAAATTATCTTTAAGATTTAAAATATTTAATAAGTCTATAAACTACAAAAACATCGATGGCGAAGAGATTTTAAATATTAACAATGAGCAAGATGCCATTTTTTTTGCTAAAAAATTCAAAAATATTTTAGTCGCAGAAAACACGGGATGCTCACTTTACCCGATTAACAATTCTTATAAAGTTATTAATTGTTACGATGGCAATGTTCATAAAAATTGGGTAAAATTTTCGTGGCAGAATAAGTCAATTAAAAAACTCTCCGGGATCTCAGTTAACCTGATTGGAGTCCATAAGGGCTCGAAACATTATTTTCATATTTTCTTTGATTATTTTTATCCATTTTTATATTTCTTCAAACATAGCAATTATCAAAACACTCCTCTTAAAATTTTAGTTCGCGAAGATTTTAATAAGGTACAAAAAGAGCTTCATAATTTGTTGCAAGAAAATTTTAAAAATTTGGAATTTGTCTATGTAAAAAAAGGTGATTTTATTGAGTGCGAAGAGCTAATTTACCTTAATCATTTTCACAATGCTTTTTATGATTATATTCATCACAAAAAAATTGCGGAAACCATGATTTTTTTAAGAGATATGCTTTTAAAAAAATATCACATTAACGAAAAACCTTACGCAGAAAAAAAATTAATTTATATTTCTAGAAAAAAGGCTCGCTTACGGCAGACCATAAATGAAAAATCTTTTAATCTAGAGCTCACCAAAAGAGGCTTTGCAACATTTGATTTAGAGGGTTTATCACTACAGCAACAAATTGAAATTTTCTTCAATGCCAAATTAATTATTGCCACTCACGGTGCCGGATTCACTAATTTAATTTTCTCTAAAAATGATTTAACTTTCTTAGAAATTTTTTCTAAAAAATATGGTAGCAAAGATTTTATTCGGATTGCTAATATCTTGGATTTGCAACGTTTTGAATATCGAGAAAATAATGAATTTATTTGGCAATATTTTTATATTCATTTGTCAAAAATTATGCCGAAAATTGACGAAATAATCGCCAAAATCAACAATAAATTATCATAAAATTGACATTACATCAATTGCCATAAATAGTTTTTATTATACTTAAAATTATATAATGATTTTAATTGTTGATATTTAATATTTTTGTTTAAACATGTATAAATAGTTTAAACAAAAATTAAATTTTATGCAAAGCAACAATCCATTTTATCAATTATTATTTTTTGATCCCCCTTCGCAAACACTCTTAAGTAATCTACCGTTCCCAACTCAACCTTTAAGGCATTATCCAGATCCAAATCTTCAAATTCAAAATTTACCAAATTTGGAGTCGAGATTTCCGATTAAAAATAGCAATGATTTTACTGTTGAAGTTTTTGAAAATAATGGTGAAAAGAAAAAATATACACTTGAAGAGTTGGCAAAAATTGTGCCCGATGATTTTTTTGAGGGTTTATTGGAACGTAAAATTGAAAATGGCAAATTAAAAATTATTTCTGATAAAGCAATAGACGAATCCTATTCAAATAAAATTCTTATTAGAACGGGGGTCGATTCTTTTGCGGTTATTCCGAAATATTTAATAGAGAAGGCTCGCGAAGAAGAGAAAAAATTAAGAAGAGAACAAGAAAAACGAGACGAATTAGACTCATTTTCAAATCCAACGCCTTGGGGAGGAGACCTAAAAAGTTATCAAAAAGTAT
>JBIIFQ010000112.1:0-4373 GCA_044237235.1 Rickettsiales bacterium | reverse complement strand
TTCTGCTTTAGATTTATTATTTATAGAAAACTCTGATGATAAAATTGCTGGAGTTATAGATGGTTTAAAAAAAATAAATTTTAATAAATCTGAATTAAAAGATTTATTAACCACCAAAGATGGTAGGGGCAATTCGGCATTTTCATTTTTAGCAATATACAAAAAACCCGAATCAATTTTAGAAATAATTAAAGATTTTGATGGCACAAATCCGGAAGAGGTTAAATTATTAAAAGAAATTTTTTTACAAAAAAATGCCAAAGGAAATTCTGCTTTAAATTTATTAATTCATAACAATCCCGATGATAAAATTGCTGAGTTTATAGCTGTTTTAAAAAAAATAAATTTTAATAAATCTGAATTAAAAAATTTATTAACCACCACAGATGATAAAGGAAATTCAGCATTTTTATTGTTAGCATTTAGCAAAAAAACCGAATCAATTTTAGAAATAATTAAAGATTTTGATGGCAATAATCCGGAAGATGTTAAATTATTAAAAGAAATTTTTTTACAAAAAAATGCAAATGGAAATTCTGTTTTAAATTTATTAATTGAAAAAAATCCCGATGATAAAATTGCTGGAGCTATAGATGCTTTAAAAAAAATAAATTTTGATAAATTTGAATTAAAAAATTTATTAACCACCATAGATGGCGTGGGCAATTCGGCATTTTTATGGTTAGCATTTAGCAAAAAACCCGAATCAATTATAGAAATAATTAAAGAGTTTGATGGCATAAATCCGGAAGAGGTTAAATTATTAAAAGAAATTTTTTTACAAAAAAATCCAAATGGAGATTCTGCTTTAAATTTATTAATTGAAAAAACTTCCGATGATAAAATTGCTGGAGTTATAGATGCTTTAAAAAATATAAATTTTAATAAATCTGAATTAAAAGATTTATTAACCACCGAAGATGGTAAGGGCAATTGGGCATTTTTATTGTTAGCATTTTGCAAAAAAACCGAATCAATTTTAGAAATAATTAAAGAGTTTGATGGCACAAATCCGGAAGAGGTTAAATTATTAAAAGAAATTTTTTTACAAAAAAATGCCAAAGGAAATTCTGCTTTAAATTTATTTATTGCAGAAAACACTGATGATAAAATTGCTGAGTTTATAGATGTTTTAAAAGAAATAAATTTTGATAAATCTGAATTAAAAAATTTATTACTTGATGAAAATAAAAGTGGAAGTTTAATCATTGAATCAATGATTAGGAATAAAAAAATTAAATCAATATTATCATTGGTTTCTGCTTTTGATATTGAGGATGAAAATGATAAAAAACATCTTAAAGAAATATTTTTAAAGAAAAAAACAAATGGATTTTCTATTTTATATTATTTAGTTGATGAGATAAGTAATGACGATGCTTTTAAGTGTATTAAAAAAATAATATCAATATCTAGCAATGAAGAAATAGAAAAATTTCTAACCGAAACATTTAAAGATAATCCAAGAATACTTCCGATTTCACCTATTTTATTATTAGCTGGCAATGATAAGTTTGTCGAAGAAGTTTTAAAACGTGATGTAGAAATTAAAATAGATGAATTACCCTATAGTTACTATTCTAACATTCCCAATGTTGCTATTTATTATTTGGAGACATTTAGAAAAGATGAAAATAGTCAAATAAAAGAAATAAAATATTATAATTCAGATAATCAAGCTGGTGTTGATATTTTGAATTTAAGATTAAATGATAACAGAGATGATCCACTCATAGTTGAAGTTATTGCCAATGATGACTCTTCAAGAAAAGCAATCATCACCGAGACTGGCATTAGAAAAACAGTTGCCACAAATTTAAATTTGCAAAATACATTTAATTTAGCCGAATCAAAAAAGATAGATCAAATCATAATAAATTTAAATATTTATTTTTATGCTTTTTCTAAACATGATTCTCATGAAATTACAATTAAATTATCAAAAAGCGATGATGGTTGGGACATTGTCTATCACGATCCAAATTCCCTTTCAAAATTTCCTAGACCAATAGAATGGAAACAAACAAATGAGGATACAATAAAAGCAATATGCGATCAAAATAATATTAAAATTAAATCAATAACTGAACATGAAAATATTGTAACTAATGATAGATTGGGAAGTTGCGATACAATCGCCTCAATAGTTGCGGCATCGATGATTATTGGAGATGATCATTCCCAGAAATTAGCCCAAAAATGCAAAGAATATTTTAGTTATGTTGACGCTGATAAATCTCAAATTTTATCAGTAGATAACTGTATTCATTATATTGGCGGAGAGGTTTTAAATAAAGAAGTTAAATCTATTTTGGAAGCCAAACTTAAATTAATTGAAAGTAAAATGGCTAAAAGTCCATCCTCAATAATTTTACCTGGAGATAAAGTGGCTAGAATAAATGGTAATGAAAAAGAAGAGAATCCATTTCCTGAATTATAATATCAAAACTAAATTTATATTAGTGAATAATTTAAATTTATTAATATAGAGAACTTCATCTGGTTTTGATTAGTAAATAAATTTGTTTATAGGATTTTTATATATCTAATATTAATAAATTGATTTATTTACAAGAATTATTTTAATTTGTTATTTCAATTAACGAACTTTTTCTTAGAAGGCTAACAAACTCTTCCCCTACTCTTTTTATAAGAATCAAAAACGGCACAAATAATTTTTTTAATAAAGATTTTTAACTGAGAATTTTACTAAAGAGGAGAATTTAGAGGAGAAATATTCAACCCTCCCGCCTTGCGGGAGAGTTGATTAAGATAAATTTAATTAGTCATCGAAGCGACTTCTTGAGCGAAATTATTTTCTTTCTTTTCTAAGCCTTCGCCAAGAATATAAAGTTTAAATCCTGAGATTGTGGTTTCGCCATTTTCTTTAGAAAATTTTGCCACTAAATCTTTGATTTTAACTTTGTCATCCATAACAAAAGCCTGTTCAAGAAGAACAACTTCTTCATAATATTTACGAATACGTCCTTCCATCATTTTTTCAATGATGCTTTCGGGCTTGCCCGATGCGCGCGCTTGTTCTTTCAAAACATCGATTTCACGCGCGAGTTTTGCTGGTTCAACCGCTTCAATATTTAAAGAATCTGGTTTTGCCGCCGCAATATGCATAGCTATTTGCTTGCCGATTTCATGAAGTTTGTCACTAGGAGCAACCGATTCAAAGCCAATCAAAACCGCGATTTTACCCATATCATTGGCAATTGCGTTATGAATATAACTAACGATCAAGCCTTTATTGACATGAAGCGAAGAAATACGACGAATGTTAATATTTTCACCAATCACACCGATTTGAGTTTTAACTTCTTCATCTTTGTCAGCTTGGAATTTAGCAATGTCGTCGCCATAATTCAAAGCTTCTTTAGCAACTTTAGCAACAAAATGTTGGAATTTTTCATTGCGTGCAACGAAATCAGTTTCAGAATTAACTTCAATTATAGTTGATTTATTATTGTTAATATAAACCGCAACTAAACCTTCTGAAGCAACTCTTCCAGCTTTTTTAGAAGCCGAAGATAAACCTTTTTTTCGAAGCCAATCAACCGATTTTTCAAAATCATCTTGATTTTCCGCCAAAGCTTTATTGCAATCCGCGATGCCACAACCTGTGTGTTCACGAAGTTTTTTTATGAGTGATAAATCTGCCATTTTTTTAAAAAATTAAATTAATATTTTTAAGAATTTTATATAAATTTACAAATCAAAGCCACTTTGTAAAAACATTTTAGACTTTAGATTTTTTGGAAGTAAATTTTATAATTCTTATTAAAGAATTTATTGGGAAATTTTATAAAAATTTTATTTTATAAAACCAATATTTTGTAAATAAAAATGGTCATTCTTTAATAAAATGACCATTTTATTTTTATAACTATTTTTTAGCTTCAGTTTTTTTTGGTGAAGATTTTTTAGTTACAATTTTTACTTCGGTTTTTTCAGTTTTTTTATCAAAAGTTTTTGATTTTTTTGATTTATTTTCTTCAGAAGAATCTTCAGAATTAGCTTCTTTTGCTACTTCTTTTTCTTCAGGTTTTTTTGAGAATTTTCTGTCATTTTTTCCAGAAAATTTCTCATCTTTTCTTTCTGATTTTTTTAATTCATTTAAATTGTTAACCAAAGATTCTTGGTCAATTTTAGAAATATCAATTCCTTGCGCAACCATATTTTCTTTGATTCCAGCGATAATTGCGTCAGAAAGTAAGCGACAGAAAATTTTAATTGATTTTGCAGAATCATCATTTCCGGGAACAACGAAAGTAATGTTATCAGGATTGCAATTAGTATCAACCAAAGCCATGATTGGAATGTTGAGTTTTCTAGCTTCTGCAATCGCCAAAGATTCTTTGTTAGTG
>JBIIFQ010000111.1:0-4382 GCA_044237235.1 Rickettsiales bacterium | reverse complement strand
AAATTTAATTTTGTTTTTAGGTGGAATGTTCTTCTTATTCATTACAAGTCCTAAGCTCAGCATAGTTTCTTTCTTGTTAATTTTTATCGCCACAATGCCGATTTTCGTTTTGGGAAGATTGGTCAAAAATTTGTCACATAAATCACAGGCCTCTTCATCCTTTGTTTCGTCGCATATTGAAGAGTCAGTAAATGGAATCAAAACCATTCAATCATATTTATGTGAAGATAAAGAGGTGCGAAATTTTAATAATTTTGTTGATAATTCTTTAAAAATTGCTCTGGAAAAAATTCGTATAAAATCATTGATGGTGGCGATGGTAATATGTTTAGCTTTTGGCTCAATTGCAGTGATTATTCTAATCGGAAGTCAAGACGTTATTCATAATAAAATAACCTCGGGCGACTTATCTTCGTTTCTCTTTTATTCAATAATATCGGCAACTTCCCTTGCTGCTCTTAGTCAAATTGCGGGTCAATTACAAAGTGCTTCAGCTTCGGCGGAAAGAATTTTTGAACTACTCGAAATAAAATCACCAGTCAAAGAAAAAATTGATGCCGAAAAATTTATTGAAACAAAAAATATTGATATAAAATTTAATGATGTATTTTTTTCTTATCCAAGTCGCAAAGATTTTAATATTTTACAAAATTTTAATTTAGAAATACAACGCGGTCAAAGTATTGCTATTGTTGGCTCCAGCGGTTCGGGTAAAAGTACAATTTTACAATTATTGCTAAGATTTTACGATATCGATAGCGGTTCAATTTCTTTAAATTCACAAGATATTCGTAATTTATCTTTTAGTGATTTGCGTAAAAACTTTTCTTATATTTCGCAAGATTGTTTTATTTTTTCGGGGACGATTTTAGAGAACATCGCTTATGTCGATAAATCAATAACTTCAGAGGCGGTAGAAAAAATTATTGAAGATAATTCGGCATTGCATTTTATTAAGAATTTGCCTCTCGGAATTCATAGTTTTGTTGGCGAAAAAGGCATTAAATTATCGGGTGGTGAAAGACAAAGAATTGCCATTGCACGCGCGATTATCAAGGACTCGCCAATTTTACTTCTCGATGAAGCGACTTCGGCTCTTGATAATCAAAATGAAAAATATATTAACCAAGCGATGCTTGATTTCGCTCGCGATAAAACGATTATCACCGTTGCTCACAAACTCTCTTCGATCATCAACGCCGATAAAATTATTTTTGTCAAAGATGGTCAAATTGTTGAGGCGGGAACTCATCATGAATTAATTTCCAAAAATGGTTTTTATCAAAAAATGTACGAAGCCGAAATCATGGAAGAATCGATTCAAGGTTATTTGCGTTAAAAAAATAGCCTAAACGGCTATTTTTAGTAAGTTTCTCGCGACCAAAAATAGCCTAAACGGCTATTTTTAGCAAATAACGGGATCAGGAGCGCAAGCGACGCAATCCCAGTCGCGGAGTCGTCTTCGAAATCAAAATTTATTTTGATTGAGAAAAGCGACGAAGCATTTATCTGCAAAAAAAATCTAAAAACTCAAAATCTCATCGCGGATACGGCGATTTACTCGCCGTGAAGCGATTCAACTTCTTTCTAAATTTGCAAAGCAAATTTAATGCGTAGCAGATTGATTAAAAAAAGAGATTGGACGCAATTTATTGACGGTGCCTCGGTATAAATTTATTGTCTAGTTTTCGAGCTATCTTGCTCTTGCAAACCAAACGCCGTATGATGATATGATGTTAATGAGGTTCTTGGTAAATCTACCTCTATTAAGCGTTTTGAATTATATCTTCGGGGAACAAAATTTCCAACAAAAAAAGTATCAATCGAAGTTGGATCTATTGATCGTTTTGTTCGATTTCTGATGGGTTTATTTGATTCTCTTTCAATTTGTAAGAGAATATTTTTTAATGGGTCACCTTCGCTTAAAAGATTAATTTCTGATCCAATTTCTTTTTTTAGCTCATCTAAGTTTCTCAAATCCCTAGCGCCTTTATTTTGTGATTCTAAATCTTGTGGCTGAGTTATAACTGAAGAATCTTCGATCCAAAGGCTTGGCACATTATCATAAAAAAACTTTATTGCCTCATAAGGAATACCATAAACACTGTCCTTTATATAGTTTAGAAAAAATTTAGTAGACATTTTTATTCCTGATTCGCTACGTTTTTTTTCAGTTTCTTCTTCCATTTTTTTACCAATCGCAACTAATTCCGATTGCAATGCTATTTTTGCATCTTCAATTGAGATTGAGGGGCTAATAAAACTAGCCTCTGATGCTTTTTTAAAAATTTCAGCAAAATTATCACTCATATCTTTTTTGGCTGTTGATATTTTTTGTAAAACTTCTTTTTCTCTGATTTCTGCAGCTGTTAGTGAAGAAAACTTACCAACGATTGATAAAGCTGGAGCTGTAAGAGTCAGAATTGATGAATCTAGACCGTTAAGAGCGGGATTTGATCTGGTCAAATGCATTAATTCACTTAAAAAACGAGAAGCTGAAATTGCCATTGAGCTAACATTAAAGAGAGTGCCAATATGCCTTTGAGTTGAACCGGCGTGAGAAATATGGATGTGATCATGTTCGCAATCATTGCCATGTTTAGCTATTTTTGAAAAAATTGTTTCAGGGTGTTTGTGTTCTGGATTTGAACATTTATGTACAAATTTATCTATTTTTTGTTCATCGATTTTATTTTGAATTAAATTTGCAACTCTTTTAAAAGAGTCAGCCATTTCATCTGTAAAATGCCCAGTAAATGATGCTTTATATCCATTATTTGCAGTGATTGGTGAGGCAATTATTTGGGTTGCAAATGAGATAATCTGAAAAATTTCAGATGTTGAATTTAGTTTTATAGTTTCGCCATCATCAGTCTTTATGCTGGATTCATAGATTGAAGCACCTAAAGCGATTGCTCCAGCTGTAATTCGAATTAAATCTGCGCCAAGACTAAAATTTCTATCGAGCTTCTTGTTGTTTTTAGCAAATTCCGAAAGTTTTAAAATATTTTCTGATAGATCGTGATCTGGCGATTGCTTAGCGAATTCTTCAAGAATTTTAAGAGCCTCGGCATTTTGAAATTTATTTTGATCATTATGGCAGGTATTTGCATACATCGTTGCAAGAACAGCGTAAGCAAATTCTGAAGATTTAAAAATCTCCGATATTTCTTTTGAAAATCTTTCTGATTGATTTTCTGGAGCTAGAGTTATTTCAGAAGTTATAATTGTTCTTGATTGATTTTCTGGAGCTAGAGTTATTTCAGAATCGATAGAATTTTCTAGTTTTCGCATATTTGATTTTGGTTATATATTGGGGTCAGGATTTTTTTCTAATTATTTAACAAAACTTTATATTAAATATATAAGTTATCGACGCCTTTCAATTTATTTATTTAAAAAAAATAATTTCTTAATTTTATGTTATAAATTGATTCAAGCGAAAAATCGCCTAAACGGCTATTTTTAGCGAGAAACGGGACAAGGAGCGAAGGCGACGCGGTCCCAGTCGTGAATCTTTTTCGAAGAAAAAGATGAAACGTTTATCCACAAAAAAAATCAAAAAACCCAAAATTTCATCGCGAATGTCGCGATTCACTCGCGACGAAGCGATTCAACTTCTTTCTAAATTTGCAAAGCAAATTTAATGCGTAGCAGATCCCAGTCGCGGAGTCGTCTTCGAAATCAAAATAAAATTTTGATTGAGAAAAGCGACGAAGCAATTAATTTTAAAATCAAGAAAACGAAAATGTATTTTAAATACAAAAGTAGGCACTTAAAAAATAAAAAAATGAAAAGTAACGAAAAAAATCCTCTAAGAATTTTAAGATGATTATGAGGCAGGCGAGGGACGAAAAGCGAAAATGTATTTTAAATACATTGAGCTTTGAGGATCCGAAGACTAACGAAATAAGCGCTTAAAATTCGACGAGGATTGGTTGGGGCGGCAGGATTCGAACCTACGGGTGGCGGTATCAAAAACCGCTGCCTTACCACTTGGCTACGCCCCATCAGACTTGGAAAAATTATAATTATTTCTTTAATGACAATTTTGAGACTTCCATTTTTAAAACTTTCGCAATTTCAAGTCAAGATTATGTTTGACAATTTATTAGAAAAACCAATTATTTAAGTAAAAAAATTTTCCCTAATAAAAATTTTATATATTTATGAGCAATTTTGAAGAGATTATTGACCTTACGCAAGAAATTACCACTAAATCTGATTTGTTGGTAAATAAAGTCGCGGAGCTTAGTTATTCAATCGCTAGCAGTGGTGGTGTAAGTCCGTTAATTTTCGGATTTAGTGTTTTTATTTTATCATGTTTTGTCGGTTATTTTGTAGTTTGGAAAGTCACTCCAGCCCTTCATACGCCTCTAATG
>JBIIFQ010000006.1:0-15665 GCA_044237235.1 Rickettsiales bacterium | reverse complement strand
GCAAATAGCGCGAATGATCATTAAAACCAAAAATATTAACGATCGGAATGGCGATAAGCGTTCCGCATATTTTATCAATCTCGATAAAATCGAGAAGTCGACGCACAATTTCGATGCCGTTAATTTCGTCGCCGTGAATCGTTGAACACACAAAAAGCGTTGGACCTTCTTTATCGCCACTCACAACTTCGATGGGCATTTTTAAATCGGTAAAATCATGCATTCTGCCCATGTCAATATTGATGCGATAACGATTTCCTCGCTCAATTTTAACATCGTTAATTATTTTTGTTTTACAATTTTCTATGTTCATTTTTTTGGTTTTGCTAAAGCGAAAGATAAAATTTTATAACATAATTTGGCGGTCAAAAAATCACAAGAATGCAATGTTTTAACTGGCGCCAACTCAACTACGTCGGCACCAACAAAATTACAAATTTTTGAAGCTTCTTTAATAATATTTATAGCATCATACCACAATAAACCTCCCGGTTCTGGTGTGCCCGTCGCCTGCATGATTCCTGAATCGAAACCGTCAATATCAAAAGTTAAAAAAACATTGCGACCTCGCAAAGGTTCAACTATTTTTTTATAATCCCAACTATGTTTGTCTTTGGCAAAATGAATTTTAATACGATGTAAATTGCTTTCCAAATACGGAATTTCCGAGGCTGAAATATTGCGGATCCCACAAGAAATTAATGTCGAAATTGGGTGATCCATAACACGACGCAAAGCCGCCGCGTGAGAATAATGCTCGCCATCATAGCCATCGCGCAAATCGGCGTGAGCATCAAAATGCAAAATTGCCAAATCTTTATATTTTTTTACAAAAGGACGAATTGAGCCCGCTGTTATTGAATGCTCACCGCCCAAAATTAATGGAAATTTTTTGGCTTCGAGCACATCGGAAGTAATTTTTTCAAGCTGATCGAGAGATTTTGGCACCGATTTATAATCAATTTTTGGAGCTTTCATTGTAGCAACTCCATATTGACGAAACGGTTCACACCAAAATTCTTCATCAAATAATTCGGCTTGATGCGAAGCTTTAATAATGGCTTGCGGGCCTTTTTTGGTGCCACCGCCATAGCTTACCGATTTTTCCAAGCCAAATGGAATAACAACAACTTTAGCATCTTCTGGTGATTTTAAATATTTTTCTTCAACGCCGAGAAAGCCTGATTCTTGTGGCAAAAATTGATATAAATCGAATAAGGATTTTTTTGATTCACTAATTTTTGGTGAAATTTTGCTTGGCTTTTTTTTGACAACAACTTTCTTTTTCATGTTTTTTAATTTATTAAAATAAAATCACAATTGTTCTAAGCGAATGGATTTGAGCCAACGAACACAAAACCTAAAGCTTTAGATTTAGACTCGCTCCGCTAAGAAAAATTTTAAAACTTTTTAAAAGCACGGATTAAATCACTTACTTTTTAAATTTTTTTTTACTAGAATATCGAATTAGATAAATAAATTCAAGTTTTATGAATAAAAATTTTAATCCAAAATTATTGGAAATTTTACGTTGTCCGCAATCAAAGAGCGAATTATTTTATGATCAAAAAAATCAAGAATTAATTTGTTATAAATCAAAATTGGCTTACAAAATCATTGACGGAATTCCAATAATGTTAATCGAAAAAGCGCGAATTTTAAATTAGATAAAATCATCAATGCCTCAAAAATTTCAACAATTAAAAAAAAGTAAAAAATTTTCTAAATCTTCAAAAAAATGGCTGTTGCGCCAAGTCAACGACCAATTTGTTGAGCGTGCTAAAATCGAGGGCTGGAGATCGCGTTCTACTTTTAAAATTATTGAAATTGACGAAAAATTTAAAATTTTAAAAAAACATAAAATCGTCGTTGATTTAGGTTGTGCTCCCGGAGGTTGGAGCCAATATTGTGTGGGAAAAGTTGGCGAAGGTAACATAGTCGGAATCGACCTTCTGCCCGTTTCGCCAATAGTTGGCGTCAATTTTATACAACTTGATTTCTTGACCGATGAAGCTCCGCAAAAAATAATCGAGGAATTAAAAAAAATTAATCATAATAAAAATGGCTTGTGCGATATTGTTTTAAGCGACATGGCGGCGAATACGACGGGCGATCAAAATACCGATCACCTTAGAATAATAGGACTTCTCGAAGAAGCTCTCAATCTTGCCCAAAAAATTTTGAAAGAAGATGGGTGTTTTGTTGGCAAAATTTTTCAAGGCGGGAATTCAGAAGAAATTTTAGAACTTTTGCGTCAAAATTTCTTAACGGTAAAATATTTTAAACCCGAATCTTCAAGAAAAGACTCCTCCGAAACCTACTTAGTCGCCCGCGGGTTCAAGGCTAAAGAAGTATAATTAAAAAAATTATAATTCTTTGTTTTCTATGAGTTGCAATTTATTTTTTGTACTTTAAAATTTTTATAATGAAATTTTTAGATTTTTCAATTAAAAATAAATATTTCTACAAAAATATTAATAAACTTAACGTATTGCTGTTGATAATTAATATAATATTTTTTTTCAAAAAAATTTTTTAAACCCAAATTTATTTTACAAAATGCCTAGAATATCAGTAATCGCCCGCACATATGCTAAAACATTATTTTTAGCCTCAAAAAATAGCAATTCAATTGATAAAGTTTCTGATGATCTAGAATTATTTAGAAAAAATTTTAGCAATGAATTTGCCAATGAACTCAAAAATCCCGTTATTTCCAAAGATGACATGATTAAAATTATTAATGAGGTCACTTCGCGTTTTAAACTCGGCAATTTAACTTCAAACTTTTTTGCATCAATTGTTAAAAATCGTCGATTGAATCTTTTTCCAGAGATTCACGAAGATTTTAATCGCATGGTTCAAGAATATAAGAAAATTCTTGAGGTTGAAGTTTTATCGACAATCAATATTAACGTTGAAAATATTAAAAAATTGCTAGAAAAATCTTATCCTGATAAGAAAATTTTAATTAAGCACACATTGTCTCCAAAAATTTTGGGTGGTTTGCAAATTAAAATTGGTTCAAAAATTATTGACGCAAGTCTTAAGAATCAAATTGAGCAAATTAAAAAAGAATGTTTATTGGCGGTTAATTAAATAAAACTGATGTTGCATTTACAAAATTTCCTTCTTAAAATAAAAAAGATTATTGCCTCGATGCAAATCTAAAAAATAAAATCATTTAATAAAACTTTTAACAAAAATTTAAACTATAATATGGAATTTAAAGTTGAAGAATTTTCAAATATATTACAAAAAACTATCGAGAATTTTCACTCTTCGGCAGAGCTCAAAGAGGTTGGTGAAGTAATTAAAGTTGGCGATGGAATTGCTAAAGTTTATGGCCTCGATAACGTTCAAGCTGGAGAACTCGTTGAGTTTGATGGTGGAGTTAAGGGCATGGCTTTAAACCTTGAAACTGACAATGTTGGTATCGTAATTTTCGGCGATTCACAAAAAATTAAAGAAGGATCGAACGTTAAAAGAACGGGTAAAATCGTTGAGGTTCCAGTCGGTAAAGGCTTGCTTGGAAGAGTTGTTGACGCCCTTGGAAATCCAATTGATGGCAAAGGTTCATTGCAAAATGTTGAATATCGTCGCGTTGAAGTAAAAGCACCGGGAATCATTGCGCGCCAATCGGTTTCTGAACCAATGCAAACCGGAATTAAAGCGATAGATAGTCTTATTCCAATTGGTCGCGGTCAAAGAGAATTAATCATTGGCGATCGTCAAACCGGCAAAACCGCAATCGTTCTCGACACCTTCATCAATCAAGCTAAAGCTCACGAAGAAAGTGACGAAGATAAAAAACTTTATTGTATTTATGTCGCCATTGGACAAAAAAGATCAACAGTAGCTCAAATCGTCAAAACCCTTGAAGATGCTGGCGCGATGAAATATTCAGTCATAGTTTCCGCCACCGCTTCTGAAGCTGCAGCTTTACTATTTTTTGCGCCTTACACTGGTTGCACGATCGGAGAATTTTTCCGCGACAACGGCATGCACGCTTTAGTTGCTTATGATGATTTAAGTAAACATGCGGTTGCTTATCGCGAGATGTCGCTTTTACTTCGTCGTCCACCAGGACGCGAAGCTTATCCAGGAGATGTGTTTTACATTCACTCACGTTTACTTGAAAGAGCGGCTAAAATGTCAAAAGAAATGGGTGGTGGATCACTTACCGCGCTTCCAATTATCGAAACACAGGCGGGAGATGTTTCGGCATATATTCCAACCAACGTAATTTCAATTACCGACGGACAAATATTTTTAGAAACCGAATTATTTTACAAAGGTATAAAACCAGCGGTCAATGTTGGATTATCAGTTTCTCGTGTTGGTTCGGCCGCACAAACCAAAGCCATGAAACAAGTGGCGGGAACAATCAAACTTGATTTAGCTCAATTCCGTGAACTTGAAGCTTTTGCTCAATTCGGTTCCGATCTTGATCCGGCAACACAAAAATTGCTTGATAAAGGTCGCAAACTCACCGAACTTTTGAAACAAAATCAATATTCTCCGATGGGATTTGAAGAACAAGTGGCTTCAATTTACACGGGAGTAAAAGGCTATCTCGATAAGGTTCCAAATAAAGAAGTAACAAAATTTGAAAATGATTTCTTGCAAAAATTAAGAAATTCTCATCCAGAAATTTTAAACTCAATTAAAAAAGAGCAAAAAATTACTGAGGAAACCGAGACAAAACTTAAAAAAATAATTGAAGAATTTGTTTCAACTTTTTTAAATCATTCACCAACTAGTCACCTTGACAATGCTGGTTTAGATGATAAATTAAAACACGAAAAAAAATAACATAGCTAACATTTGCCGAGCCTAAAACTTGGCATGTTAAATAAAATTTTATGGCAAATTTAAAAACATTAAAAACTAGAATAAAATCGGTTAAGTCAACTCAAAAAATGACGAAAGCCATGAAGATGGTGGCAGCTTCACGCCTAAAGAAAGCTCGCAATTTGGTTGAATCTTCGCGACCATTTGCTGAAAAAATTCGCGACATGACTTCAAGTTTAGCTTCAAATATTTCCGTAAGAGGTGGTCTCAATGAAAAATTTCCATTATTAACAGGGAAAGGCACCAATGAAAAGCATTTAATAGTTGTGGTTTCGTCAGATCGTGGCTTATGCGGAGGCTTAAACAGTGCCACCGTAAAATTCACCAAAAATAAAATCAATGAACTAATTTCTCAAGGTCGTGAAGTTAAAATAATGTGCGTTGGGAGAAAGGCATTCGAGCAATTGCGTCCAATTCATGGCAACAAAATTGTAGAAAATTTTAGTGGGATTTTTAGAAGCGTTATAAATTATGATGTCGCCCAAAAATTAAGCGATAAAATTATCGAAATGTTCAATGACAATCAATTCGATGTGTGCGAAGTAATTTATAGCAAATTTAAATCGGCAATTACTCAAGAACAAGTTTGTAATCAAATAATTCCCGCTCCAATAAATTTTAATTCTAATTTGGCAAATTTAGAATCACCAATGAATTACGAACCAAGCGAAGAAGAAATTCTTGAAGAATTATTGCCAAAAAATATTACCATTCAAATTTATAACCAACTTCTGGAAAATAGCGCTTCTGAGCAGGGCGCGAGAATGTCGGCGATGGAATCAGCCAGCAATAATGCTGGCAAAATGATCAAAAATTTAACACTGGTTTACAATCGAACTCGTCAAGCTAACATCACTAGAGAACTGATTGACATAGTCTCTGGCGCTAACGCCGTGTAGTTTAAATGACAAGAATTTCTAGCATTTTTGCCAAAAATAATTTTGATTGGACTAATGAAAATTATTGGATAAATCTCGATAAACCCAAAGACATTTCCTCAGCTTTCGCTGTAAAAATCATAAAAAAAATAACTAAAGCCAAAAAAGTTGGACATGGCGGAACTCTTGATCCATTTGCCACGGGAGTATTGCCAATAGCAATTAATAAATCCACCAAACAATCTTCAATGATTATGGATTTCACAAAAAAATATTATTTTACAATAATATTTGGAGAATATAGAGATAGCGATGATATTACAGGAAAAGTTATTGAATCTACAGAAAAAAGAATTTCATTAGCAGATTTTGCCAAAAATATTCCAAATTTTATTGGTAAAATTAAACAACAACCTTCAAAATTTTCAGCCATAAAAATCAATGGCGAAAGATCTTATAATCTAGCACGCCAAGGCTTAGATGTTGAAATGCCATTTCGTGAAATTGAAATTTATTCGATAAAAGTTTTGGGTTTTTACCAAGATTATTGCGAAATGGAAATTGAATGCTCCAAAGGAACTTATGTTAGAAGTTTAGCTCGTGATATTTGTAAAAAAAATAATATATGCGGTTATGTTGGAGCTTTAAAAAGAATGAATGTGGGAAAGTTTTCAATTGATAAAACAATTTCACTTGACGAATTAAAAAATATGATTAATTTTGAACAATCTAATAAAGATGGCTCGCTTCTGGCTTTGCATGAGATATAAAAATTGCAAAAAGATGATTTGAGTTATATTAATACCGATTTTGATTTAAAATAAAATATTTTTTAGATAAAAAATTTAAAACAAAAGCTTCGAGTTCTAGATCCGAAGGGTTTTAATAATTTTATCAAAATAGTATAAATACCAACCCGCTTGAACTAAAATTTCAAGCATAATTAATTAAAAAATGTTGTTCGACAAAAAAACTAAAAAACAAGTGATTAGCGAATTCGCTCAAGGTAAAAATGACAGCGGTTCAACCGAAGTTCAATGCGCAATAATTACTAAAAAAATTGATAATTTAACAGAGCATTTGAAAATTCATAAAAAAGATCATTCTTCTAGGAGAGGTCTTCTTATTTTGGTAGGCAAAAGAAGAAGACTTCTTGATTACCTGAAAAATATTTCAAATCAACGTTACGAAGATCTTATCAAAAAAATTGATATTAGAAAATAAGTAAAAAGATTAATTATTTTTCGAAAATAAATTTATTTAAAGCGCTTGGAATCGAAAATTCTGAAATGCTTTAAATAAAATTTATGTTGCAAATTAAGTGATAAAATCACACTCCTCAAAAATTTAAAAAGATGAAAATATGTTCAATGTTGTAAAAAAAGAAATCAATTGGAATGGTAAAACCTTATCAATCGAAACTGGAAAAATCGCTAGACAAGCCAATGGCTCAGTGATTGTAAAATATGGCAATACCACAATTTTGTGTGCCGTAACTATAGCTTCAAAAGTTGCTGAAGGTGCGGATTTTTTTCCACTTACAGTTAATTATTTAGAAAAATCTTACGCTGCTGGAAAAATCCCTGGTGGCTTTTTCAAAAGAGAAACTAAGCCTTCAGATGTTGCAACTCTAGTTTCGCGATTAATTGATCGTCCAATTCGTCCAATGTTCCCAGCTAATTTTTATAATGAAGTTAACGTGGTTTGCACAGTTTTATCTTATGATGCAACTTGCAATCCTGACATTCCAGCTTTAATTGGCGCTTCAGCAGCTTTATCAATTTCAGAAGCTCCATTCGAAATGGTTGTAGCTGGTTCTAGAGTAGGTTTAGTTAATGATGAATTCGTTTTAAATCCTAGCAATGAAGAATTAAAAAATAGCACTTTAGATTTAATCGTCGCCGGAACTAAAACTTCAGTTCTAATGGTTGAATCAGAAGCTAAAGAATTATCCGAGCAAAAAATGTTGGATGCGGTAAATTTTGGTCATCAAGCTTTCCAAGCAGTTATTGCTATGATCGAAGAGTTCAAAGCTGATTGTGGAAAACCAAAAATGGTGATTGCCACGCCAAATAATGATGCTTTAAAAACTAGTATCACAGATTTCATCGGCGATCGTTTAATCAAAGCTTATAAAAAACTTGAAAAACAAGCTCGCGCTGGCGATCTTGACAAAATTCTTAGCGACATTAAAGAAAAATTTGTAAATGCCGATCAAGGAATTGATGACAATAAAATCAAATCTATTTTCAAAATTTTATCACAAGAAATTGTTCGTAACGACATCTTGAAAAACGGTCTAAGAATCGATGGTCGTAAGACTAATCAAATCAGACAAATTGAAATTGAAGTTGGCGTTTTACCACAAGTTCATGGTTCAGCTTTATTCACTCGTGGCGAAACTCAAGCCTTGGTGGTTTCAACCCTTGGAGCAGGCGGAAAAGATAAACAACTTATTGAAAATTTAGATTCAGTAATGGCGGAAGAATCTTTCATGCTTCATTATAATTTCCCTCCATATTCTGTTGGTGAAGTTGGTCAATTAAGATCACCGGGACGTCGTGAAATTGGTCATGGCAAACTTGCGTGGAGAGCCATCAATCCAGTTTACCCAACTGCAGAAAAATTTTCTTACACAACTCGTATCGTTTCTGAAATAACCGAATCAAATGGTTCTTCTTCAATGGCTACAGTTTGCGGAGCTTCTTTGGCTTTAATGGATTCTGGAGTTCCAATCAAATCTTCGATTTCAGGAATTGCCATGGGCTTAATCAAAGAAGGTGAAAATTACGTCATCCTTTCTGATATCATGGGTGATGAGGATCATCTCGGCGACATGGATTTCAAAGTGGCTGGTTCAAGAACTGGAATTACCGCACTTCAAATGGATATCAAAATTAATGGTATCACCGCTGAAATCATGGAAAAAGCTTTGCACCAAGCTCTTGAAGGTAGAATTCATATTCTTGATAAAATGGACGCAGTTATGTCAGCTCCTAGAACTGAGCTTAACAACAATGTTCCAAAAATCGAAATTATTAATATCGCTCAAAAGAAAATTCGTGAAGTTATCGGCTCAAGAGGGGCGGTAATCAAAGAAATTTGCGCGGTTTCGGGAGCTACAGTTGATATTGAAGATAGCGGAATTGTTAAAATTTCTTCAAACAGCGCGGATTGCATTAAAAAAGCCATTGGCATGATTCAAGAAATCACTTTTGAACCAGAAATTGGCGATATTTACGAAGGCCCAGTTGTTAAAGTTATTGATGCCGGAGCCTTTATCAGCATTTCCAACAATCGCGATGGCTTTGTTCATATTTCTGAACTTGCCGAATATCGTGTTGATTTCGTTGAAGATGTTATTAACGAAGGCGATGTTGTAAAAGTTAAAGTAATTGGGTTCGATAAAAAAGGTCGTCCTAAATTAAGCTTCAGATGCGTTGATCAAACTACCGGCGAAGATATTTCCGACAAAATCGCTAACAAACCAAGCATGGTTGATGAGCGTGAGTTTTCTCCTCGTGGCGATGATAATCGTGGCGAAAGAGGCGGAGATGATCGTCGTGAAAGAAGAGGTGGCGGTGGCGACAGAGATCGTCGTGATGATCGCAGAAGTGGCGATGATCGTCGTGGAAGCGATGATCGTAGAGGTGGCGAAAGAGATCGTCGCGGTAGTGGTGATCGTGATGATCCTTCTAAAAAAAGACGCGGATTCTTTAGCTAAAAAAATTAATTTAAGGGCTAAATTAATTCAATTTAGCCCTTAAAAAATTATAAAAAAATGCCAATAATAAAACCCAAACACAAACATTACAAACTCCAAAACTTCCTTACTTTTTTTCTAATACTTCTTTTAATTTTTACTGGATTATTTTGGTTTATTCAAAAAACTCAAACATTTAATTATTCAGAATTTTTAAATGGATTTATTATTGGCATAATTGCTCAAGCCATTGATGGCGCTATTGGCATGGCATATGGCGTAACCGCAACCACATTTTTATTATCACAAGGAATTTCTCCAGCAATCGCTTCAAGCTCAATTCATATAGCAGAAATATTTACCACGGGCGCTTCGGGGTTAAGCCATTGGCGTCTAAACAATATTGATAAAAAATTATTTTTAAATTTAGTTTTTCCGGGAATTATTGGCGGACTAATCGGTGTTCTTATTTTAACCAATATCGATGGCAATCTTTTAAAACCGTGGATTTCATTATATTTGGTAATAATGGGAATTTACATAATTTTAAAAGCTTTCAAGAAAAAAATTTTTACTGGCAAAATCAGCTCCAAAAAAATTCTTCCATTAGCTTTTGTCGGGGGAATGGTTGATGCCGTTGGCGGGGGAGGCTGGGGACCAGTCGTCACCACCACTCTTTTATCAAGTGGTCATGAACCTAAAACCACCATTGGCTCGGTAAATTCCGCCGAATTTTTCATTACAACCGCCACAGGATTATCATTTGCAATTTTCATCGGCATTAGCAATCCCGAAATTATTTTTGGATTAATTTTGGGAGGAGTTTTAGTTGCACCCTTCGCCGCCAAAATTACCACCAAATTACCAACAAAATTATTGATGTTCATCGTTGGCACCTTAATTACATCCCTAAGTTTAATCACCGTTATAAAATTTTTCTTTTAGGTTTTGTTAAAGAATTTAAATGGCAAATTAAACAAAAACTTTTTGCTAAAAAAAATTAATATTTGCATTATTTTTTTAGAGTTTATAATCGAAAAAATATAAATTTTTCAAACAAAATTCTAAAATTAAATTGCCCATATGAAAACCAACACCAAACTTAAAAATCAAAATATTTATCAAGAAAATCTTGATTTATTTAGTAATTTTCAATCTTTACAAAATATTAAAAAAAACGTTTCTTTAAAACCAAAATCATCTTTTATTGACTTATTCGCTGGTATCGGTGGCATAAAAATTGCCTTAGAAAATGCTGGCTTCGAATGTGTTTTTTCCAATGATTTTGATAAAAATTGCAAAATAACTTTTGATTATAATTTCGCCTCAACTAATTCTTTACAAAATCAAAATCATGAAATGTTCCTAGGCGATATCTCTTCTATTCAAACTGAACAAATTCCTTCTTGCGATATTTTGGCGGGAGGTTTTCCATGTCAACCATTTTCAATTGCTGGCTATCGTCAGGGATTCAATGATGAGAAGGGTAGGGGCAATGTTTTTTTTGATATAACTCGTATAATTTCTGCTAAAAAACCACAAGTTATTTTGCTCGAAAATGTTAAAAATTTAAAAAGCCATGATAATGGCAAAACTATCAAAATTATTTATCAAGAATTGCAAAATCTTGGTTATTTCGTTTGCGATAAAGTGATGAACGCCTTGGATTACGGCAATCTTCCGCAAAATAGAGAAAGAATTTATATTGTGGCTTTTAAAGATAAAAAATTTTTTGAAAGATTTAATTTTCCGAGCAAAATCATTTTGAACAAGACCATTAAAGATTGCCTTGAAAATATAGTTGACGACAGATATTATTATAATGACAAGCCTTTATTTTCTAGGATTAAAGATGATGTTACTAAAAAATTTACTCTTTATCAATGGCGTCGAAAATATGTGCGCGAAAATAAAAGTTCAGCTTGCCCAACCCTCACCGCCAACATGGGCATGGGCGGTCACAATGTTCCAATTATTCTTGACGATAAAGGAATTAGAAAATTAACCCCGCGTGAATGTGCTAATTTTCAAGGCTTTCCCGCGAATTACAAATTACCAAAAATTGCCGACTCAGCTTTATATAAACAATTCGGTAACTCGGTTGCGATTCCCGTTGTAGAAAGAATTGCGGTTAATATAAAAATGGCGATGGAGGAAAATAATTAATTATGAAATATTATAAACTTTTGTTTGAAGATTTTAAAAGAGTTTTTGAATTTGCTACTTCTTATTACATCGAACCAACAAAAAACACAACTGGTCGAACCAGTGGTGAGCCCAGGGGATTGGGTGCAATCCTTGATTCATTTACGATTGGCAAGCTTGCTGAAATTGGTGTAGAAAAAATATTAACAATTTTAAATAATGAAAAAAAATATTTATTAGATTTTGATATTAAAAATAACAATCAAGTAAAAAATGAACCCGATATTGTTGCAATAATTGAAAATAAACTACATAGGGATCCTAATATTTTTACAGAAATAAAAAATACTTCCGAGAATGACCGATGGATTGGGCTTACGGAAGAGCAGTTTAATACCATAAAAAGAAGTTCTAAAGATAAAAAAATATTTATGATTTATGCTTCGATAAATTCTACAGTTACTAATAAAAACCCCAAAACAGTTGATTTGTCAGGAATGTTTCTGAAGCAGATTGAAGACACAAGCAAGAGTTTAATTTTTCAAGAATTTGCTGATCTAAATGCCGAATGCAAAATAGAATTTATTTTATCGTCTCATGATTTAGAAAAATTTGGATTCCCTTTTGATATAGGAATGAATATGTACGAGACTAATATTTTTAAATTAAAAAATCGTAGTTCATTTTATAGCAAAGGAGGTCTTAGAAAAGACGTTGTTAAGATTGAGGAATTTATTAATTTTAATGATAGTATGAATCTTTCTATCAAAAAAAATGTTTTCGAAAAAGAGGAGGATATCTGCAAATTTAAGATTGAAGGAAGTTTTAAACTTATTGATAAAAGAATTAAGACTTTTATCGAATGCATTTCTGATGTTAAAATTGAAAACAATATATTTGGGGTTTTTAATTTAGAGAAAAATAATTTCTATGATTTTAATTTAGAAACTCTGGGACGAGATCCTAAGCTTAAAAGAAACAATATTTTTATTTCTAAAAAATATATTTATCAATTAATCGAGAAAAAATTAATTAGGAATCCTGAAATAATTTTGCAGGAAATCGCCAAAGAAATTTAAATCTAAAATACTCATAAAGCCTTCAGGCTCTGGCTCCAAAGTTGATGGCTTACTCCCCCTAAAATTTTGTAATAAAAAAACTCAAAAAAGAAAAGTTAATTGAGGGAAGAAGACCGCAATATTATTTGTCTAAAAAAGTTGCAGAAATATTAGATCAAAAAGCTGACTATATTAATAAAAAAGGATCAAGCAACGAAGAAATTGCTCAAAAAATTTTAAAACTTTTAAAAGAATTCCCCGATGGATGTGACAGAAGAGAAATTGATCAAGTATGTTATCACATGATTTCAACTTTAAAAACTGATAAACAAAAAAATAAAATGATTCAAAATATTCTATCAAAACTTAAAAAAATTGGTTCAATAGAAAAAAAAGGTGAAAAAAAGAATGCAATCTGGATTGCAAAAATAGAGTAAAAATAGAGTAAAAATAGAGTAAAAATAGAGTAAAAACCCCTTCTAACCCTTGAAAACACTGAATCCATAAAAATCCCGATTTTTTTCAATAAAATAATTTTTAAAAAGATTTTTATTGAGTAAAGAATAGCCTTCGAAGCCTTGAGAATAAAGGCTTCTTAAAAAGTACGAAGAAATTTTTAAAAAGATTTATTTTATAAAATTAAAATCACCAACCCAATATTGACGAGCTTCTAGAGGCTATTGTTAAAAAAATGTTAAATTTTTAGAAATTTTACTCTTATTTTTACAATATTTTTTTCTTAAAATTTTACTAATTTTTAGATTTAAAACGTGATGTTTAAAAAAATAAATTAAGAAAATTTATCCGGAAATTTGAAAATTATAATAGAATTTCCAATAAAAAAATATCACTCGAAGGTTATTTGCGTTAAAAAAATAGCCTAAACGGCTATTTTTAGGTTATTTGCGTTAAAAAAATAGCCTAAACGGCTATTTTTAGCAAATAACGGGACAAGGAGCGAAGGCGACGCGGTCCCAGTCGCGAATCTTTTTTGAAAAAAAAGATGAAGCGTTTATCCACAAAAAAACTCCAAAAAACCCAAATCTTATCGCGAATACGGCGATTCATTCGCCGTGAAGCGATTAAATTCAAAGCTAAATTTGCCTTGGCAAATTTAATGCCGAACAAATAACGCTTCCAATCTTAAATCAGGCGATTGAATTTGAAGGCGAGTCTGCGTAAGGTTATTTGCGTTAAAAAAATAGCCTAAACGGCTATTTTTAGCGAGAAACGGGATCATGAGCGAAGCGAAGCAATCCCAGTCGTGAATCTTTTTCGAAGAAAAAGATGAAGCTTTTATCCATAAAAAAACTCCAAAAAAACCCAAATATTTATCGCGGATGTCGCGATTCATTCGCGACGGAGCGATTCAACTAAAAAGCTAAATTTGCGTAAGCAAATTTAATGCGTAGCAATTATAGCGTCCTCAATTTGTAACTGCAACTTCTCAACGCCCATCCAACTATTGATATCAATGGTTCCGATTAGATTTATTGGTTGCGATGTTTTGCAATCAATTAAAGCTTGCGCGAGATTCGACATATTGGCGCGAAATAAAATCGCCTGAATTTGATGATTAAATCCAACCAGCGATTTGGCGCTAAAAATACAACTTAAATGTTCTTGTTTTTTGCCAACAAAATTAGTGCGAATTTTGTAAACATTGCGTAATAGAAATTTAGGACGAACATTCGCTGTTCCAAATGGCTCTAGGTTTGAAAGCTCTTTAATTAAATCGAGATTGAGTTGTTCTAAATCGAGTTCTAAATCAAATTCATAAAGATTTTCTTGTAAAATTTTAGTAATTTTATGTTGTAAATTATTACAAAAAAATTGATGTAAATCTTTGATTCTATTAATCTCGACGGCAAAGCCTCCAGCCATCGCATGCCCTCCGCCCTCGATTAACAAGCCTTCAAGTCGCGCTTTCAAAATTTCTCCACCAAAATCAATGCCGTTAATTGATCGACAAGAAGCTTTGGCTCGCGATTTTTTTTCGTCAATTGTTAAAACCGCGACAGGTTTGCCATAAAGCTCCTTGAGTCGCGACGCTACAATACCAATGACTCCTTGATGCCAGTCATTAGCGACGGCAAAAATCACCGCATCATTTTTGCTAAAACCATTTTTGTTATTTTCTAAATTTTCAATCGCTTCGCTTAAAACTTGCGCTTCGATGTCTTTACGTTCTTGATTTAGAGCCTCAAGCTTTTGCGCAATTTCAAAAATTTGCTCTTCATCTTCGCTTGATAAAATTGTTGCTCCCAAATTTGAAGTTCCAACCCTGCCACCCGCATTAATTCTGGGGCCAATAACAAATCCCAAACTATAAGAATTTGGCTTAACATCAAGCCCCGCTATGTCGCAAATTATGCGCAATCCAAGATTTTTTCTTTGTTGTAAAATTTTTAATCCCGAAGCCACGAAGGCACGATTTAAGCCAAGCAACGGCATAACGTCGCAAACCGTTCCAAGCGCGACTAAATCGAGTAAAAGAAATAAATTTGGCTCCGAATTTTTGGCAAAAAAATTATTTTCTCGCAAAGTTTTATTGATGGCGACGATGAACAAAAAAACCACGCCCGCGGCGCATAAATTTTTATGAGAAAATTCTTCATTGATGAGGTTGGGATTGATAATGGCGATGGCTTCGGGCTTATCAATTACACCCAAATGATGATCGATAACAATTATTTCCAAACCAGCTTTTTTGGCAGTTTGCAACGGCTCAAAAGCCACGGTTCCGCAATCAACCATAATCACCAAATCAGTGCCGTTTTTTTTAAGATTCAACAAGGCTTCGGAGTTTGGGCCGTAACCTTCCAAAATACGATCGGGAATGTAAATTCCAACTTCAATTCCGAGGTCACGGAAATAACGTTTTAAAATCGCGCTCGAAGTTGCTCCATCAACATCATAATCACCAAAAATCGTAATTTTTTTATTGGAATTAATAGCGTTCATCACATGTTCGACGGCGATTTTCATATCACCGAGCTCAAATGGATTTGGCAAAATATTTTTAAT
>JBIIFQ010000110.1:0-4432 GCA_044237235.1 Rickettsiales bacterium | reverse complement strand
TGCTTGCAAACGTTTCATCTTTTTCTTCGAAAAAGATTCACGACTGGGATTGCTTCGCTTCGCTCATGATCCCGTTTCTCGCTAAAAATAGCCGTTTAGGCTATTTTTTAAACGCGAGAAACCTTCGCGATCTTCAAAATAAAGAGCATAACCATCATTTTAGTCCCCATTTTTTTAATTATGCAAAAATTCTTATTTTTTAAAATGACACACAAAAAATATTTTCTCTAAGAAGTGCAAGAAATATTTTCTCTAAGAAATAAAGAATTTAATGTAAGATATATTAATTACAAAGTAATAACTAAATTTATACTAAATATATATATTTATTTATTAAAACAGAAATTAATAAATTTATGAGAATTTTGTAGATATTGCTTGCAAACAATATATATTAATACTTTTAGTTAAAAAATAATAAATTACTATGAAAATAAATCACAATACTGAGAGTGAAATAGGTCGGATTTCAACTCTTGAAAAGGTTCCAAAAAATCCTAAAACTCTTGGAAAGGTTCCAAAAAATCTTGAAACTTTTAAAAGGATTCAACAAAATCTTGAAACTTTTGGAAGGGTTGCAAAAGATATTAAAAGAGAATTGCTAATTAAATTGATAGAGGATGAATCGAATTTATCAATGGTTTCGACAAATGTCTTTGCTGAAGAGCTTGCTAAGGAGCAAAAAGGTTTTGTAGAAACAGATCTTTCCTCGGTGAATTTAGAAGATGTCAAATTAAAATTAGCTGTAAAAACTTTAGATTTAACAGGAGGCAATTTTAGAAAAGCTAAGATGTCCAAATACCATGATGAAGATTCTAAAAATACCAAATTGGCAGTAGCGGATGTAGATTTCTCGAATGCGGATTTAAGTTTAGCAGATCTATCTGGTTTAAAATTAACTAATGTAAATTTCTCGAATGCGAATTTATTAGGAACATCTTTAGGTTATTCTAAATTTAGGGGCGTTAATTTTAGGAATGCTAATCTCACAGATGCAATATTATTTTATTCAATATTTATTGATGTTAATTTTAAGAATGTAGATTTTACAATTGCAGATCTTGAATGTTCAATCTTTAAACCTATAAAAATCAATGGAGTAGATCTTGAGTTTATGGATCTTTCAAGTGCAAAATTTGGGGGTACAAATTTAGATGAGTCAGAATTTGAAATGTGCGATTTAACAAATTTAAATATGAATTTAAGTTATTTAAGTAACGCAAGTTTTAAAAATTGTAAAATGACGGGGATTGTTATTGAAAATAATGAAAAAGTCATTCAAGCAACATTTAATAAAATTGATGCATCTGATGCAAATTTTTCAAATACGATTTTAATAGATAGTAAATTTGAAACGGTAAATTTAGAGAGAGCTAATTTATCAAGCACTTGTTTAACAGGAGTGATTTTTAGTAATGTAAATCTTCGGGGAGCCTGTTTATCGGGTGTAGTTTTAAGAGATGCAAAATTATCGAAAGTAAATTTGGAAGGTGCTGATTTAACGGATGCTAATTTAAGTGGAGCAAGTTTTGAGAAAGTGAATTTCTCGGGAGCGAAACTGGCGGGCGTCATAGAGGCAAGTTTTTCTAAGGATAGATTTGAAGGAATTATTGAAGATTATGGAGTTGAAGATGATTTAAAAAGCGCTATTAAAAAAGTAAAAAATTTTCTTTGTCTCTTAGGAAATGAAGTTTTATTAAGTGATGAAGGAGAGAGTCAGTATTATAACGCAGGTGGAGAAATGGGGCAAGGATTAGAAGTGGGGGAAGGAGGAATGGAAGAAGTGGAAGAAGAGGAAGAAATTGAGGAAGGGGAAGAAATTGAGGAAGGGGAAGAAGAGGAAGAAGAGGAAGAAATGGAAGAAGAAGAGGAAGAAATAATAGAAGAGCTTGACGAAGCTGGTGTTCCCAGAATAGAGCCAATACAAATAGAATTAGAAAAAATGTTGGAATTTAGCAAAGAAGAAGTTAAAGATGTTCCTTTGTCAGATGATCAGATAAAAGAAATGTTGGGATTTAGCGATATGTCCGAAAGATCTTCGGCTCATAAATTTTTGACTAATTTAATTTCTACTTTACAGGATCAGGCAATAATAGAACAAATTAATATTCTCATTACCAAAATTGAAGAAGTTGAAGATAGAATGAAAATCGAATCATGGTTTAATTCAGAGACGCTAGAATCATGGAATGTTCCAGAAACAGCAGAATCATTGATGGGATTTATGAATAAATCTGACGAAGAATCTGAAGGGCAGGTTCAAAAAAGAAAAAGAGATGATTCCCCTCCGCCTTCTTTGGAACATCCAGATGGCAGAAAATTTGAAGCACAATCAAAAGGGGGAAATGAAAAACCGCATGGAAGAAACTAGGTTTTTTATTTATTCAACTAAAAATTTCTAAATTTATGGATTTAAAAATTAATTTAATGTCAAAGAAAAATTCAAATCTCAAAATTTTTTTATCACAATAAATTAATTTTTTTATTAGAAATATTAAAAAAATCTATTTTTTTAAAATTAAAAAACTAGATTTGAAGTTTAAATTTCTAAAATCTTTTTATTTAATGTCCAAAACTTATAAAAACCTCAAAACCATTGCCTGTCTTGATATCGGCTCATCTAAGATGTTGTGCATCATCGCCAACATTGGCAATGACGGTATTGAAATTTTAGGTTATGGTCACAAAGAATCCAAGGGCATTTCATTTGGAGCGATTTCTGACATCAAAATGGCACAAAAATCAATAATTAATGTTGTCGCCGAAGCCGAAAGAATGGCAGGTTTGAATATTAGTAAAATTATTGTTGGAATTTCGGGAAGCCAGATTTTATCAACGCGCAAAGATGTTGTTGATAAAATTCTTAAAGGCATAGTTAAGCAATCTGATATTGTAAATTCGGTGGCAAAAGTTCGTCTCGAATATTCTAAAACTTTGAAAGAGCCGATTCATTTAATTCCAATTAATTATCGCATCGATGATTCGCCGGCAATTATTAATCCGCGTCAAATGATGGGACAAAAATTATATTCAAGATTTCATGTGGCGAGTGTTTCAAAAACAATTATAAGTAATATCGAAAATTGCTTAAAACATTGTCAATTATCGGTTGAAAGCTACGTTGCTGAGCCATACAGCTCAGCGCTTGCGAGCCTTAGTGAGAATGAATTAAATATTGGCTCGTTACTTATTGATATTGGCGGAAGTTCGACTTCTTTTTGTATTATTTATGATGGAAAATTTTATCATGTCGGACATGTTTTAATTGGTGGACACAATATCACCAAAGACATCGCGACCATTCTTGGCATTAGAATGGAAGTAGCGGAAAAAATTAAAAATCTCAATAATACTTTAATAATTTCGCCAATCGAAGAAAAAGAAGTAATAAAATTTAGAGCTAATGAAAGTTATGAAGAGCAAACAATTGTTCGTATTTCTCGTGAAGATTTGAGAAATATTATTGAATCGCGATTAGCGGAAATTTTTGAAAATATTAAATCGACTTTAGAAAAAACCAATATTCCACTCGGAATGCTTCCAAACATTGTATTGACGGGTGGCGTTGCTTCGACAATTGGTATCGATAAATTGGCATCTGAAATTTTCAAAAAGAATGTTAGAATTGGTTATCCTTCCAAATTTAACTTAGCGCCAAATGAATTGATGAACACTTCCAGCACTTGCGCTCTCGGCATGTTAATTTTTTTACGCGATAAAATGATGAATAGCAAATTGGTCGATGGCTATGAATCAAAAAATAATTGGTTTAAAAAGATGCTTGATAAATTGGTTAATGTTTAAGATATTAAAGTTAATGATCTTTAATTAATTTTAAACAAACTATATTTTATGCAAAATAACGATCAGTCAAGTCAAGTTATACAAAATAACAATCAGTTAACACAAAGGGGGTTGATAGGTGGCGCCTTATTAACTGGGTTTTATGGTTTAGTGCCATTGGCAGGCAGAGCTATGTGCAATGCTTCAACAACACCGCTATCATGCCAAGCAGGTGTTGATCAGGCCTTTACTTCAGCTTCTATTGGTTTATTATTAGCGGCTTCAGCAGCGTTGGGAGTCACGGCTCATAGATTGAGGAATTTAGATACCGCTCCCAACAGAGCGAGTGACGGTATTTCTTCAGTTCAACCAAATGCCGCTCCCACCGCAGTGAATGGCAATATTGTTTCAGTTCAAACTAGTGGGGAGTTGGGGCAAAATTTGGTATAAAATAAAAAAAATTTTCAAATATTATCTTATGCCATTTTCAATTAAAAATGGCTAAAATTAAGAATTATAATTTACTTTCCGATGCGCGATAATGTTCCAAATAATCAAAACCCAGTTGCTTCCTCAGTGGAGGAAATTGCGACCCCGAATTCAGAAATAATTACAAGTGTTTCGAGAGTTGCTGTTAAGTCTTCACTGA
>JBIIFQ010000109.1:0-4557 GCA_044237235.1 Rickettsiales bacterium | reverse complement strand
CCAAGGCGCCCAGAAGTCAACTAGAACTGGAATTTTTGCATTCAAAACTTCGGAATTAAATGTGTTATCGGTAGTTTCTTTGGTCATAAAATTGATTTATTAAAGTTAGTTTAAAGTTAATTAATTTAGAATTATAGACCTTAAAAAAAAATCTTAAACAAGAATTTATAAATTTTTGAAAGTAAAATTTAAATTAAAGGTTTTTTGCGGTTTTTTTAAATCACTTTGGTTGTTTTCGATTACCGAAAAACTGAAATCGCCACAACATCCCTCTCTTACAATTTCAGCGCCTCTTCTAATATTTCTTTTCTGTACAAAATCGCGTATTGCTAAAATTTTTACCTTCCATTTATAGGGCAGTTCGATTGCAGAGGAAATGGTTGCTTGCTCTTTTCTGTTCGGCGATGTTAATGTTTTTCTGATCAATAAATAATCGCCACTTAAATTAAATTTTTTGTAATTAAAGCCGGCAACAACTTGGTTTACATCGTTGCGATAACTTGCTTGATCAAGCTGAAATGAATAAGACATGTAAAAATATTTTTTACCTTTGTAAGATGCGATACCGACGATATTTGATTTATTATTATCAGCGAATCCTCGAATATCAACATCTTGTTTTTTGTTTTTAATTATAAAAGCTTGACCAATCGTAAGATCAAAATCTCCAAGACTATTGAAAAAAGAAGATTTAAGACCGTAACTTACTCTTTTTCCAGCTTCATTGCGATCAAATCCAGAAATTCTGTCATTGATAAATAAATTACTAAAAGTTAACTCCGAATCAACTGAATCTTCGAGGGGAAGCAGAGAATTTTTAGTTTTAAAATCACTCATAACAAAATTTACAATCGGCTCAAGGGTTAAAGTGTTTTTCTTAGATTTATTACGAATTGGCAAACGCCAGTTAAAAGAAATTTCTGATTTTAAATTTGATTGATTGGTTTTGAATATTCTAGCATCCGCAGTGCGCAAATCCTTGTCATTAAGCGAATATAAATCACCCTGAAGTTTCGTTGAAAATTCAAACAAATTGCCTTTTAAATTGAATGGAATTTTAAATTGAGGAGTAAATGATCCGCGTCGATATTGCAAACCTTCCGAACGAGTTATGGTGGTAAAATTACTATCTAAAATCAATTTTTCTTTAAAGAAAAGTGGCTTAGTTTCAAAATGAGAACTAATCGAAGGCAAAATGAAGGCGGAATTTTTTTCCGTAGAGGCATTTTCTAACTCTTGAAAACGAATAGATTTAACGCCAAAATAATTTCTTTTATTAATATAATCAAAGTTGATTTTGCTTGCGGTATAAGCCAAATAATTAAAGTGATAATCGCGAAGATAATTTCTATCGGCAACTGTTTGTATCGAAAAATCTGAGCCAAAATCTTTATTAAAATCAAAATTTCCTTTGCCATCAAATGTCCATCTAATATTTTTTTTAACTCGAGTCACTACGGTTTTATCAAAATTACTTTCAATTTTATTATTAGAAATTTCGGCGTTTAAATTATAAGATCCAAATTTTGTAAAATGCCTCCAACTATTGTTTAAAATAAGCTGTTCGGAGTTGAAATAATAAGTAGGTGTAACCGTTAAATCTTTGTTTTTAGCAACATCAATAAAATAAGGAAGCTTGACGCCCAATCCAAAATTAGAATTTTTTGAATAAGATGGCTGTAGAAGTCCAGTTTGTCTTTTTTTGGCAGGCAACGGGACTTGCAAATATGGGATATATAAAATTGGGATTTCGTAAAGTTTTACAATTGAATTCCAGCTTGATAAATTATTATTTTCTTTATCGATTGTTGAAGTTGATGAACTAATTGTGGCGAAATCAAAAATCGATCCCGCTTTGGAATTATCTTGAACAATTTCTTCATTTGGACATATTGAAAAAATTGATTTTTTTAAAGATGTTTTTTCTTTTGATAGACGCGACATTTTTTTAGAAAATAAATAAGAGCCATCAACAAAAAAAACTCTGGCGTCAAAGAAATCGCCTACCGAAAAATCATCTTTTATTTCAATTCTTGGCGATAAAACATAGCCAATTTCAAGATTTTTAATTTTTACGTTACCGAAAGCTTTAATGATTTTGGTGTTTTTGTTATAATTAACTTCATCGGCATAAATAACGTTGGAATCTTTAGTTATTTCAACATTGCCCTTGGCATTAATATCGCCATTTATTTGGTCGCCAGAAACTATTTTGGCCTTTAAAACTGCGGGAAGATTTGATTGTTTTGTGGCTTTAAAATTTACCAAAGCAAAGGCTTCTGCATATTGAGTTAAAAATATTAACAAAACTGCAAATAAAAGCTTCATTAGATTAAAGAGAGTTTTTTTGGCTTAGTTTTTTTAAGCCAAATTGAAATTAACATGCGGGTTAATAAAATCGCCGTAAACATTGAAGACATTATTCCGATCGATAAAGCGACCGCAAAACCTTTTACCGAACCATTGCCAAAAACATAAAGGAAAAAAGCCACGATTAAGGTTGTTAAATTCGAATCCAAAATGGTGCGATAAGCTTGGCTAAAGCCTTGCTCAACCGATGCTAATACTGATTTTTTACTAGAAAGTTCTTCTTTAATTCTTTCGAAAATTAGAACATTGGCGTCCACCGACATACCCATTGTAAGCACGATTCCAGCAATTCCGGGAAGGGTTAAAGTAGCTCCAATCATCGATAAAAAAGAAATTATTATGGCAATGTTTACGAATAAAGCGATATTGGCGATAAAGCCAAAAGTGCCATAAAAAATTATCATAAAAATTGCGATTAAAATCAAGCTTACTAAGGATGCAATTTTGCCACTTGAAATAGAGTCAGAGCCTAGTGAAGGACCAACATTACGTTCTTCAACTATTGTTAATGGCGCTGGAAGGGCTCCTGCTCTAAGCAATAATGCAACCTGCCCCGCTTCTTGAGTTGTAAAACTGCCAGAAATAACACCACTACCTTGATTAATAACGGTATTAATAACTGGCGCCGTGATTACTTTACCATCAAGAACGATGGCGAAAATTTTTCCAAGATTATCTTGAGTAATTTGGGCGAATTTTCTCGAACCAAGAGAGTTAAATCTGAATGAGACTGCTGGTTTGCCTTCGTGATAAGTTGCACTTGCGTCGACAAGTAGATCGCCACTTAAAACTACTTCTTTTTTAAGCGAATAAGAATTGCCTACACTATCAAAAACTTGCATGTCATCAAAACTTAATGATGAATTTTCAGAAGCTAAATGGAAAGTCATTTTAGCGGTTTTGCCTAAAACTTCTTTTAATTCTTGAGAATTTTGAACTCCCGGAACTTGTAATAATACTCTTTTATCGCCTTGAGCTATTATTGTAGGCTCTTTGGTGCCATTTTCATCGATTCTGCGACGAACAATTTCAATCGATTGTTTAATTAAGGTTTCTTTAATATTTTTAATTTCTTGATCAGAAAAATAAACCTGAAATTGACCACTATCCTCAACGATTTCTACCTGTTTAGACAATTTGCGCACTAATTTTTTAGCAATATTTTTTTCTTCTTCATCAATGATGCTAAAAATTATTTTTTTATCCGCTCTTTCAACCAAACTTCTTAAAGATTCTTCGTAAAAAACATTTTTAATTTCCTCTTTCAAAAGCTCAATTTGATCTGCAAGATAACTTTCAACATCAATTTCTAAAAGAAGTTGCGAACCACCTTGCAAATCAAGACCAAGATTAACTTTATTACTTGGAATTATTGATTTCAAATAAGAATTTTGCGTAATATTTTTATTATTTAATAAAAAAGTTGGCAAGGCAAAATACACTGATAGCAAGCACAGAGAGCTGATCAAAAAGATTTTTAATTTAGAAAATATTAACATTTTTTAGAAATTTTAGTGTTTTTTCGAATGTTTTTTATCAGATTTTTTTTCTGAAATTTTTAAAGGTTTTTTATCATGGTTGACAGGTTTTTCAACTTCCGCAACATTGTTTTTAAGTATGACTACGATAACTCCGTCGGCGATTTCAACCCCAACTTGATTTTCTTTCTCGTGAATTTCGCGAACTACGCCGATAATTCCTCCACTAGTGATAACTTTATTGCCGATTTTTAAATTATTGACCATTTTTTCATGTTCTTTAATTTTTTTAGTTTGCGGACGAATAATAAGAAAATAAAAAATAACAAAAATTAAAATTAACGGCACAAAACTCGCTGGAGAAAATTGGCTTTGAGATGCGGTATCCGCAGATTGAGCTAAGGCTTCGGAAATAAAGAATTGAGTCATAAAATTTGTTTTTAATTATTATTTTTTTAAAAATTATTGTTGATTTTCATCGCTTTCTTGCAACATTTTTTTAAGTTTATCTATATTTTCTTGATTTCCAACATTTTCTTGAGTTTTTTTTGTTTCAACCGAATTTAAATCAGGTAATTCTGTGAATTTTGGTGGAATTATTAATGGATTTTTATCGCCTCCAGAGCATGAAAACAAAGAGATTGATATCAAAAATAAAGTTAAATATTTCATTTCTTTTTTATAATAAATTCATCAAATAAAACTATCG
>JBIIFQ010000108.1:0-4562 GCA_044237235.1 Rickettsiales bacterium | reverse complement strand
GTGCGTAAAAATGAAGAAGTTTTCATCTCGGCCGCTTCCGCCGGCACCATGTCGCGTCAAGCCAATCGTGGTGAACTTTACATTAAATTAAAACCCAAAAAAGATCGCAATATTAGCACTTCGCAATTTAAAGAAAAATTGCGTGGTCAATTGGTGGGTTTTGAATATGCCAATCCTGTCGTTAAAGATTTTGATCCCTCGGGCGGAGCTTCTCGCGGTCAACCATTCAATTTATTTTTAATCTCTTCCAACAAAGATTCGCTCGATAAATATGCCACAATGCTTTATGAAAAACTCAAACAAGATCCGCGTTTGAAAGATGTCGACACTAGCAATAAAGCCACTCGTCCCGAATTTAAAGTTAAACTTAAAGACGATTCTGCTCGCAATTATGGCGTTAACAGCCAAGCGGTTGGCAATGAATTACGCGGTTATGTCGAAGGTTTTATTCCAACTAAACTTCGTCAAAATGGTTTGGAATATGATATTCGCTTACGCTTAAAGCCTGAACAACGTGATATTAAGGATAATTTCAACCTGATTTACGTGCCGAATATTAACAATAAATTGATTCGTCTCGCCGATATTGCCGAAACTGAAGAAGACATTGAGCCCGCCACTATCAATCGTCAAGACCGTGGGCGCTATATTCAAATTACTGCCAGCCTTGCACCAAAAGTTGGGCTCGGCGATTTAATTAATGATTTTCAAAAAAGCCTCACTGACGGTGATTTAAAAGTGCCGAGTGATGTGCGCTTTTCCTTTTCGGGTGATTCAGAAAATATGCAAGATATGATTTCTTCAATGAATCAAGCTTTGTTATTATCGATTGTGTTTATTTACTTAATTTTAACCAGTCTTTACGAATCTTTTGTCGTGCCTTTTACCATTCTCCTCGCCCTTCCACTCGCCTTTTGCGGAGCTTTTTACGCTCTTTACATCATGGGCGAATCGGTTAATATTTTTACCATGCTTGGAATTTTTATGTTGGTCAGCGTTTCGGGGAAAAATTCGATTTTGTTAATCGATTTCACCAATCGCTTAATCGAAGAAGGTAAATCGAGAACCGAAGCCTTGATTATTGCTGGCAGAATGCGTTTGCGTCCAATTTTAATGACTTCAATTGCACTTATTGTCGGCACTTTGCCAGTTGCCATCGGCTTCAGCGAAACCGCTTCAATGCGCACTTCGATGGGCGTCGCCATCATCGGCGGATTAATTTCTTCGACCTTATTAACTTTGGTCGTCGTGCCCGCAGTCTTTAGCTACATCGATCGCTTTCGAATCTGGATTAAGGCAAAATTATGGAAGATGGTTGAGTAATTGGTTTAAATTTTTAATAAAAATTTGCAACACATGTGTCACGCCCCTACAAATTTTTATGCACTCTTAAAGACCTCAGGCTCTAGCTCCCCCCTTGAGGGGGAGCAGGCTCCGAAGATTTAACGGTAGTTAAATCGGCGGAGCCGTGGGGGGTCAGAAAAGCCTAGATAATCAACGGTTTCAAGCCAAAGTATAAATTTTCAAAAAAATATTTTTTATAAAATTTGAACTAAAAAATATTCTAAATTTTTCTAAAAAAACCATACAAAAATTACAAAAATAACTTAAAAAATCACCGATTTTTAATTAAAAATTTGGAAAAATTGTCGATTAAAAACAAAATCAAGAATTCAACATCTTTGGATTTTTTTTGTTGTAATTTTTGTAATAATCTCAAACCCTTTGACGCTTTAGCTTTCTGACCCCCCTCGGCTAAAAGTTTTAACTACCGTTAAAACATTTTAGCCTGCTCCCCCTCAAGGGCTTACACTCCTAAGCTTTACGAAAATACTCATAAAGCTTTCGGTCTTCAGCTCTCCCCGCCTGCTTAGGAGAGGGTTAGGGTGAGGGGTTAAATATTTTATGAGAGAAAATATTTTTTATTTTAAAACAAAATCAAAAAATCGCCATTTATAGAATTTTTTTGTTTTAACTTTTCTCTCAACATCAAACCCATTGATGCTCTAAGTTTTTGACCCCTCACGGCTCCGCCGATTTAACTACCGTTAAATCTTCGGAGCCCGCTCTCCCCCAAGGGGAGAGCTGAAGCCCGTTGATGTTGCAAGTTCTTCTAAAATTTGGAGGTGTGTAAGGGGTTAGGGTGAGGGGTCTTCGCGTTAGCAAATTTAATGAAAAAAGTAACCTGGTACCTTTTTATTCTCAAGGGGGGCTAGAGCCCATAAACGCTTCAAAATTTATAGCAAAACAAATTCTTATCGCGAATACGGCGATTTACTCGCCGTGAAGCGATTCAACTGAAAGCTAAATTTGCAACTGTTTTCGGCACTATTTTCAATCTTAAATCAGGCGATTGAATTTGAAGGCGAGTCTGCGTAAACCTACTTTAAGGTAGGTGCGCAAAGACGAGACCTGAAAAATTCGGTCGCATCATTTAAGATTTAAAATAGTGCCAAATAAACTGCTTGGTCGTGCTTTTAAAATCTCAACATTAGAAATTTTATTAAACAAATTATTGGCAATTTCTTGACTATCGACCTCAACTACAACAGATTGAAGCCAAGGACTTTTGCCCCATAATTGAATTTTATTAGAATCAATCGGATTTTTGCTAGAATTTTTACGTGATTTTGGCGCCTCTTTTTCAAATAAAACCGGCATAATTTGCGTCTCGAATTTTTTATTAAAATCGATTTGTTGCTCGGTTAAAAGTTTTTGCAAAATCGCCAATCTGCGCTCTTTAATTTCTTCCGCGACTTGATGAATCGAATCCGCCGAAGGTGTGCCTTGACGTGGCGAATATTTAAAAGAATAACATTGGGCGAAGCCGATTTGCTTGACTAAATCTAGAGTATCTTCAAAATCCTGATCACTTTCGCCGGGAAATCCAACAATAAAATCAGAAGACAAACCCATGTCAGGCTTGGCTTTACGCAATTTTTCAATAATTTTAAAATAATCTTGACGCGTATGTTTGCGATTCATCGCTTTCAAAACTGCATTCGATCCAGCTTGAACTGGCAAATGCAAAAATGGCATTAATTTTTCAATATCGCGATGGGCTTCGATCAAGCTATCATCCATATCGCGGGGATGCGAAGTAGTGTAGCGAATTCTTTGAATTTGCGGAAATTCGGCAATTTTTTCAATTAATTTCGCCAAATTTGTGGAATTTTTATTTTCATCCAAACCATGATAAGCGTTAACATTTTGCCCAAGCAAATAAATTTCCTTAACATCCTTATCGATCAAAGCTTTTACTTCATCGAGAATTTTATTAACGTCACGCGAATATTCCGCTCCTCTGGTATAAGGCACCACGCAAAAAGTGCAAAATTTATCGCAACCTTCTTGCACCGTAATAAAAGCACTCGCCCCTACTCCGGCGTTTGACAAAGGCAGGACATCAAATTTATTGTCAGGAACGAAATCCAAATTAATTTGCTTGGTTTTTTCACGCAGAACTTTACCGACTAAATCGGGTAAAGTTTGATAACTTTCGGGTCCGACGATAATGTCGACGACGTTTGAGCGTCTAAAAATTTCTTGACCTTCAGCTTGAGCAACGCAACCCGCCACTGCTACAATCATCTGCTTTCCCGCCTCTTTCATTTTTTCTTTAAAAGGTCGAATGCGTCCCAAATCGGAGAATAATTTTTCCGAGGCTTTTTCACGAATATGGCATGTGTTGATGATGACCATGTCGGAACCTTCAACCTCTTCGGAAGTCTCGTAGCCAACGGAATTCATTAAATCTTGCATCCGATCCGAATCGTAAACATTCATTTGACAACCGTAAGTTTTTATGTGAATTTTTTTAGACATTTTTTTAAAGAATTTTTTTGGCAATTTTGATTTTCAACATTTTTTCACAAAAAATAAAATTTCTCAACACTTATTTGTGCTCCCCGAAATCGTAATTACACTAAATGTCGCCGGATAAGATTGGGTATTTTTATCATAAAAATTTTCATATTTTTCTAATAATTTTTGCAATAATTTTTTGGAAAAAAACTTCCGCGACCTTTGCAACATAACGTTGCCCTGCCCGCTAAATTTAAGATCTCGCAATAATTTTAGCGGATTTTCATAATCAATTTTAATTTTTTCCAAATCAGCAACGGGATTTTTAAATCCAGCTTGGGCAAGAAGTTGCGCCGAGCTTTTAATATCAATAGTCGGAGGCATTCTCGCCGAAATTCCGCCATAAATTTCATTTTCAGCTTGATAAATTGCTTTATGCAATTCGGGCAAATTTTCATCGCCGTAAAAACTGGCGATAAAAAGCCCGTCAGGCTTGAGTGCCGACTTAATTTTTGCTAAAAATTGCGGAACATTATTGATAAAATGTAAATCGCAATTGCTAATTATTAAATCATATTTTTGGTGGGGAAAATTGATTTTTTCTTCATCGCAAATTTCTTCAAAATTAACAGATTCAAACAATTTATATCGCAAATTTTCTTGAAAAAAATTGCTTATTTTATTGATTTCAAAAATAGCGTCGAAAGCCCGATTTTGTAGCTCAATATTTTCTAAAATAATATTTGCAATTTCTGTAT